>NZ_JAHWLU010000034.1:0-42560 GCF_022134725.1 Buttiauxella sp. S19-1 | reverse complement strand
CTCCGGGACTTCATCCAGCCGTTCGTACAGTGCTTCCAGCGTAGAAAATTGAGCGATCAGTTGTGTGGCACTTTTCGGCCCGATCCCCGGAACGCCGGAAATTTTGCTGCTGCTTATCCCCGCAAGTCCCCAGAAATCAGCGAGCTGTTCAGGCTGCACGCCATATTCCTGCGCAATAAACGGCGCGTCGAGCCAGCGTTTTTGGAAAT
The DNA here is from genome assembly GCF_022134725.1 of Buttiauxella sp. S19-1. Taxonomy (NCBI): domain Bacteria; kingdom Pseudomonadati; phylum Pseudomonadota; class Gammaproteobacteria; order Enterobacterales; family Enterobacteriaceae; genus Buttiauxella; species Buttiauxella sp. S19-1. The sequence goes on along the minus strand of NZ_JAHWLU010000034.1, from coordinate 42,351 downwards.
AGTCGCGGATTTGAATGGTTGGCGCGAGTAACTGGCAAAAACCTTTATCAGTCGAGACAATGGTGGCGCGATGCCCACTTGCTGCTACTTTTACAGCGAGGGTTGCTGCCAGATCATCTGCTTCATTTCCTTGAGAATGCCAACACGCCACGCCTCTTTTGGCGAAGGCTGCACGTAATATTGGCATTTCTTGATGTAAGGTATCTGGCATTGGCGCACGGCCAGCTTTATAGTCTGGCAAGACCTGATGTCGCCAGCCTTCGCGGCGGTCTTCGTCATCAAACACGGCGACAGCGTGGGTGGGCTGACTGTGTGTTATCAGCGCATCCAGAGCGTGCAGGCAAGTATCAACGCAGGGTGAGCCTTGAACCGCATGAATCCGGCGTATTAAATTCAGGGCATCAACGATAAGTAAATGAATCATCATGGATATTTCGCTTTCAACATTCGCTTTGCACACACTAACATTTCTGTGGGGTGACCGCGAATACGAAAGGTTGATTCAGGAAAGCCGCTCGCAATAAATACATTGCTAACAAATTAGGTTGCTATGTAATACCCATTAGCATTCGAGTTGCAGCCAACACCCCTGCGGCTTGAAGGATGATGGGGATATTTTTAATGAATAAAAAATCAGAGATAACAACATGAGTCATAGTTCACACCTTGCACAACGTATTCAGGCCCTACAACCGTCAGCAATCAGAGAATTGTTAAAGCACAGCAAAATGCCAGGCGTTATTTCCCTTGCTGGTGGCATTCCTTCCAGTGAGTTATTCGATAAAGAAGGTCTGGGCATTGCGACACAAAAAGTGGTCGCTGAGAACTTTAACGACGCGTTTCAGTACGGTTTGACTGAAGGTACTGTCGAATTGCGTCAGCAATTAGTCGGGTTGTGCCAGGAACGGGGAATTACCACCAACCCGGAGCAGCTGCTGATTACCTCTGGTTCACAGCAAGCACTGGATTTGTTGATGCGTGCGTTAGTGAACCCTGGCGATGTTTTTGTTGTTGAACGCCCGACTTATCTGGCAACACTGCAAATTCTCAGCCTGAATGAAGCCGATGTGAAATCAGTTGGTAGCGACGAGCACGGTATGAAAGTCGATGAGCTTGAGGAATTGCTGAAAACCACGCGTATCAAAGGCGTCTATCTGGTGCCAACGTTCGGTAACCCAAGCGGCACAACGTTGAGTGCCAGCCGTCGTGAGCAACTGGTCAAACTGGCCGAAGAGCATCATTTCGTCATCGTTGAAGATGACCCGTACGGTGCGATTAGCTTTACCGATACCCGTGAGAAAACCTTGCTGCAAGTCGCCACTGAACGTGGTAGCCAGGAAAACGTGGTTTATACCTCGACGTTTTCTAAAATCCTGGCGCCAGGGCTGCGTGTTGGCTGGATTGTGCTGCCAGAGTGGATGAAGCAAAAAGTGGCTATCATTAAGCAAGCTACCGATTTGCACGCCAACTCATTTACGCAATCACTGGTATCGGCGTACCTCACGCTGGATCGTCTGAACCCGCAGATTGAGCTGATTCGCGAAGCGTATAAGAAGAAGTGCTTGAGTTTATCGAAGTTCTTACATCAGGAACTGAGCGAGCACATTACCTTTAACCAGCCGCAGGGCGGGATGTTCCTGTGGGCCGCTTTCCGCTATGAATTTGATACCACGCGTTGGTTACAGCAGACACTGGAAAAAGGCGTGGTGTATGTGCCTGGTGAGTTCTTCTTTAGCGATCATGCAGACAAAAAAACGCTGCGTTTCTCTTACGCTACGGCCACAGAAGAACAGCTTTATGATGCTGTTCAGCGACTGAAGTCCGCGCTATAAAATAAAAAATGGAGCCGAAAGGCTCCATTTTATTATGCAATTAAAGAACAATATTAATGAGATAACTCGACTGGCTCATCGTCATTATTATTTTTGGCAGTACCACCCATACGTTTTGAATATAGTGCGGTAATAATTGGCACCAGAATCGCGGTCACAATCACGCTGGCTGCAACCAATGCCGTTGCAGAGGCGGCCACTGGCTCAAACGCTGGGTTGATTTGTGCAATGATAACCGGGTTTGCGACTGCCGCACCTGCGGCGGATGAAGCTGCAATCCCTGCGGTACCGTTGCCACCACCAATGAATTTATCTGCCAGAATCAACGGAATACCGGTGATGACGATAACAGCTACACCCAGCAAGATACCCAGCAGGCCAGTGTGCATAATCACATTCAGGTTGATGGTGTTACCTAATGCAAAGCCGAAGAATGGAATCAGTACCGGCGTTGCTTTGCTGAAGAAGGTACGGAAATCGTGGTCAAGGTTACCTAATGCAAAACCAATCAGGAATGGCAGAACAGCGCCGATGAAGTGGTGCGGTTCAAAAGAGCCCAGACCGGCTGCACCCAGAATAACCATGGTCATCAGTGGGCCAGATTCCAGCGACATCAGAACAAAAGCACCCGATTCTTCTTTAGTACCATACTGGTTCATCAGGCTCGCATACAGGCCGCCGTTGGTCATGTCCATCGCAGAAACGAGGGCCAGAACAGACAAACCTGCAAACATCCCCGTCTGAATGCCACCTTCAGGAATAAACGAGGCGGCAACCATTGCCACAACCCAGGCCACGGCAATTTTAGTCAGAACCAGCGTACCGGACTTACGCAGTACCGTGCCGGTTGCTCGTAGATCTATAGAGGCTCCAATACAGAAGAACCAAACCGCCAGAATGGGAACGGTGCCAGTGATCATCCCTTTAGTAAATGAACCAAAATATGCGCCAGTGTCTGGAGCGAAAGTATTCAGCATTGCCCCAAGTAACAACGGGACTAGCATCATCCCACCAGGAATGCGTTCAATGGTGGCTTTAATTTTCATGGTAATTCCTTATTATTTTTTCATTATATACAAAGTGTTAATGAAAAAATTTCGTAATAATTAACGGTGAGAGCCGTTTGTATTCCTTGGTTGTATAGAGTGTCAGGTCAGTGATGTTGTTTGCTCTGAATGGCTGTTTCATTAACCTTATCGAGTGATTTACCGTAGCATCAATGCCTCGGTGATGATCTCTCCAGACAAACTATCCATCCATTGGAATGATGATTCAATCAAATTGAAACAATATTTCAATTTGGATCACATTATTTTTCTATACAGGTGATAAACTGTCTAAGTGGTGCGGTTAAATGTGGATTCTTTGTGATCAACAATATTTTAATTGCTAAATTTTTATTAATAGTAATGAGTGTTTCTTTTATTGCGCTCATTAATCCCAGTAAGGAAAAGTAATGGACATTCGTCAAAGCATTCATAGTGATCATGCAAAAACCCTGGATACTGCGGGCTTACGTAAAGAGTTTCTGATTGAAACCATCTTTACCGCTGATGAGTACACCATGACTTACAGCCACATCGACCGCATCATTGTTGGTGGTGTGATGCCCGTCACTCGCACTGTGAGTGTTGGCGGTGAAGTCGGTAAGCAGTTGGGCGTAAGCTACTTCCTTGAGCGTCGCGAGCTGGGGGTTATCAACATTGGCGGCCAGGGCACCATTACTGTCGATGGGACTTGCTATGAAATCGGTACCCGCGATGGTTTATATGTGGGTAAAGGCGCTAAAGAAGTGGTGTTTGCCAGCATTGATCCGGCAAACCCTGCACGTTTCTATTACAACTGTGCTCCTGCTCATACCGCTTACCCAACTAAGCGTGTGACTCCAGCCGATGTTGCTCCGGTGACTTTGGGCGACAGCGTTACCAGCAACCGTCGTACTATTAACAAATACTTCGTTCCAGATGTGCTGGAAACCTGCCAGTTGAGCATGGGTTTGACCGAGCTGGAACCAGGTAACCTGTGGAACACCATGCCTTGCCACACGCATGAGCGCCGTATGGAAGTTTATTTCTACTTCGGTCTGGAACAAGATAGCTGTGTCTTCCACATGATGGGCCAGCCGCAAGAAACTCGTCACATCGTGATGCAGAATGAGCAAGCTGTGATTTCCCCGAGCTGGTCAATTCACTCAGGTGTGGGTACGCGTGCGTACACATTTATCTGGGGTATGGTGGGTGAGAATCAGGTGTTCGATGATATGGATCACGTGAAGGTAGGCGATTTGCGCTAGTCGATTTTTGGGTGAGGAGTTGTTTGTTTCCCCTCACCCTAACCCTCTCCCAAAGGAGAGGGGATTGTCCGGTTTTCTCCCTATCCTAAAGGCTGTCTCTTAGTCACATCTTTGAGGGCCGCTTCCTGCCAAGCCGGAGAAGGTTCCGTTCACCAGGCGAAAGTGTATTTATGTCGCCACGGAACCGGTGAACGTCTTAGGGTGACCACCGTCGCCACCCTAAGGACCCGGACTCCCGGCGATTGATTTTCCGGGCGCCTGGATTATCAAGGGGTTGGCGTTAACCCCTTGATACGTTCACCGTTTTCTAGAATTAAAGAGATAACTGAACGCACGGGTGAACGGAAAATCAGCGAGGCTTGCAGATCTTACCCTGACAAAATTGCCAGGGCGAGTTGTGTATAAGAGACAGAGCCTAAAGGAGAGGGGATTGTGCGGTTTTCTCCCTCTCCCGTGGGAGAGGGGCGGGGTGAGGGCAATGATCCCTAATCGCAGGAAACTTTCATCGCCAGGCCACCGCGTGATGTTTCACGGTATTTGGCGTTCATGTCCTTGCCAGTTTCGTACATCGTTTCAATGACTTTATCGAGACAGACTCGTGGTTCACTGGTACGGCGCAGTGCCATACGAGCCGCATTCACTGCTTTCACCGCAGCAATCGCATTACGCTCGATGCATGGTACCTGAACTTGTCCGGCAACCGGGTCGCAAGTCAGACCGAGGTTGTGTTCCATACCAATTTCAGCCGCAATACAAACCTGAGTAGGGCTACCGCCCAGTAACTCAGCAAGACCCGCCGCCGCCATTGAACAGGCCACGCCAACTTCGCCCTGGCAGCCCACTTCGGCTCCTGAAATCGAAGCATTCATCTTATACAACGAACCAATTACACCTGCGGCAAGGAAGTATCGTGCACAAGAGTTAGTGTTCACTTCACGGATAAATTTGTCGTAATAGGCCAGAACCGCAGGAACGATACCGCAAGCGCCGTTAGTCGGTGCGGTGACAACACGCCCACCTGCGGCGTTTTCTTCGTTCACCGCCAGTGCAAACATGTTAATCCAGTCGACAACTGCCATTGGATCGGAGTTGTTCTTATCGCTGCTGACCAACATTCTGCGCAATGCCGCAGCACGACGAGGTACGCGCATCTTCCCCGGTAGCACGCCTTCGGTGGTGATACCACGTTCAATACCGCTGCGCATCACATCCCAGACATTGGCAAAGTGCGCGTCGATTTCAGCCTGTGGGCGCATTGCACGTTCGTTAAGCATCATCAAACCAGACAGCGAAAGCCCGGTATCTTTGCAATGACGCTGTAAATCAACCGCGCTTTTATACGGATATGGGACGGCAACTTGTTGAGTGTCTTCCACGCCAAAATGCGCTTCATCAACGATAAAACCGCCGCCGATAGAGTAATACGTTTGGCTGTAGATAACGCTTTCGCCTGCGAGCGCGGTAATGCGCATCCCGTTTTCATGCAGTGAAAGGTTGTCTTCGTGGAAGTTCATGCAGCTATCGACCGGGAATTCCACTTCATGCTGACCGTTGGCTAACAGCAGACGACCGTGTGTATTCACATCCTGAATGAAATCAGGGATAGCATCGATATCGACAGTGTCCGGCAGATTACCTGCCAGGCCCATAATAATGGCGATATCGGTATGGTGACCTTTACCGGTGAGGGAAAGTGAACCGTAGACATCTACGACGACACGCGTGACGTTGTGCAAAATCCCTTGCGTTTTCAAATCGTCAGCAAATTGAAAACCGGCTTTCATCGGGCCGACGGTATGGGAACTGGATGGGCCAATACCGATTTTGAAAATATCGAATACGCTAATCATGTTGCGTCCGTTGCCTGAGTAACTTTAGAAGCGAAAAAACCGCCCGCATGAGCAGGCGGTTTAGAGCGGTTAGATGAACAGAGAGTATAAAGAGTAAGAGATAGCAGAAATAGCGACCAGACCCATAATTACCACAAATACATTACTGATATGACCACTGTATTTGCGCATGGCTGGGACTTTCTGAATCGCGTACATCGGCATCAGGAACAGAATCATCGCGATGATTGGGCCGCCGAGGGTTTCAATCATACCCAGAATGCTTGGGTTCAGAGTGGCAACAATCCATGTTGTCACCAGCATAAAGATCGCGGTAATGCGGTTCAGTTTACTCACTTCAATGCTCTTACCTTTACCACGCAGGGATTTGATAATCATCCCGTTGAAGCCTTCACGCGCACCTAAGTAGTGGCCGAGGAAGGATTTGGTAATGGCCACAATCGCGATAATCGGTGCCATCCAGGCAATAACTGGCGCGTTAAAGTGGTTAGCCAGGTAAGACAGAATTGAGATGTTCTGTGCTTTTGCTTCAGCCAGGTTTGCTGGAGACAGGCTCAGTACGCAGCTGAATACGAAGAACATCACGGTAATCACCATCATGATGTGTGCGTATGACAGGATGCGAGAACATTTCTTCTCAGCGTCTTCGCCGTATTCATTACGTTTTGCTACCGCAAAAGCAGAAATGATAGGTGAGTGGTTGAAGGAGAACACCATCACTGGGATTGCCAGCCACAAAGTCATCCACAGGCCGCTGCCTGTTGCCGGTGAGGCGCTGAAAGACATAGTTTCAAATGCGGCACTGCTCCAGTTAGGAATCAGATACAACGCCAGAACCATCAGTGCGGCAACAAACGGGAACACCAGAATGCTCATCGCTTTAACAATCATCTGCTCGCCGAAACGAACGATGGTCATCAGGCCAACGATTAGCAGCAGAGATAACAGCGCACGTGGCGGTGAAACCATACCCAACTGGTGAGTGATGAAGCTATCGACGGTATTGGTGATTGCTACGCTGTAGACCAGCAGAATCGGGTAGATAGCAAAGAAATAAAGCAGAGTGATGACTTTACCTGCCCCCACACCGAAGTGTTCTTCAACAACTTCAGTAATGTCTTCACCAGGGTTTTTGCCTGACAGCACGAAGCGAGTCAGCCCGCGGTGGGCGAAGAAGGTCATCGGGAATGCCAGAATCGCCATGATGAACAGCGGAATCAGGCCGCCAACGCCGGCGTTAATTGGCAGGAATAATACGCCTGCGCCAATCGCTGTGCCATACAGGCCCAGCATCCACATGGTATCGGACTTGCGCCATGAGCTTTTGCTCTCGGCTGCGGCAATACTGCCGGTTTGAGTGGTTTCCATCTACTACTTCTCCAAAGGAACATATTGATTCGAAATCTGAGTCAACCGCGATGTATTGCCATTGACCACTGAAACTAAATGCTGTTTCACGGCGCTTTTATAGTAATTTTTGCCAGTGATAATCAGAGGGCGGAAAGATACATTCATGACGTCAATTCATCAGTGATCAAGATCGCAATTGTAAGAATCCACTATTTGTGTGGTTTTTTGCAGTTTTTATGCCTGCGTTTGAGATTTTGATTGATATTTATACCCTTAAAAGTGTTTTATTTTAGATAATAAACCGTCGTTTCATTTTTATCGTGTAGCGTAATTGTCTGTATAAACACGGTTTCTGGAACGAGTGCGCACAAAATCATCACCTTTTGTGTAGATGAATATGCTGATACCGGTAACACTATGGTTGGAGGAATTGACGGTAATTTGTCAGAAAAAGTGGGAGAAATTCAGGAAAAAAAAAGGCGGAGTTGCTCCGCCCTGGGGATTCAGGTACAGATTTCGTAGCAAGGAATGTAGGCACTGCCTGGTAATTTCATGCGGTGCTGGGCAACAAAGCCTTTCAGCAGATCGTCCATGCGCTTCATCATTTGTACGTCGCCGTGGATTTTATACGGCCCGTACTGTTCAATTGCGCGGATCCCACCTTCTTTAACGTTACCCGCAACAATACCAGAAAACGCCCGGCGCAAAGAGGCGGCCAGTTGTTCTGCCGGTTGATCCGGGTACAACTTGAGGTTAGCCATGTTTTCATGGGTTGGCTCAAACGGGAGTTGTAGATCTGGCACAATACGAATCGACCAGTTAAAGCTGTAAGCATCGCCAGTTTCACGGCGATTCTCTTTCACTCTTGGCATCGCTTTTTTCATCTGACGTGCCACTTCAGCCGGGTCGTCGATAATGATTTGATAATGACGACGCGCCTGCTCACCCACGGTATTGACGATAAATTCGTCCAGTACGCGGAAGTAATCAGCACTCTCTTTTGGTCCGGTTAAAATTAATGGCAGCACTTGATCGTGATTGTGCGGGTTCATCAAAATACCGAGCAGATAAAGCAGCTCTTCTGCAGTACCCACGCCACCCGGGAAGATGATGATGCCATGCGCGATACGAACAAACGCTTCAAGGCGTTTTTCGATATCCGGCATGATGATCAGCTCGTTCACCAGCGGGTTTGGTGGCTCAGCAGCAATAATTGACGGTTCCGTCATACCGATAAAACGGCTTTCTCTGTAACGTTGCTGCGCATGACCCACCGCTGCACCTTTCATGGGCGCTTCCATCGCACCTGGGCCACAACCGGTACAGATGTTGAGCTCACGCAGGCCTAATTGAGTACCGACGCGACGCGCATAGAGATATTCGTTTTCGTTAATGGAGTGGCCGCCCCAGCAAACGACAAGGTTTGGCGCTTCGCCAACATGTAGTGCGCGGGCATTGCGTAAAATCGAGAACACCATATTGGTGATATTGGCAGGGTCTTCCAGGTCGAGATTCTGGAAGCGACCAGCGCTAGAAAGCTGGCCGTTGACGAACAAAATATCGCGCAACACGGCAAACAGGTTAGCTTGCAAAGCCCGGATGATTCGCCCATCGACAAAAGCGTCATCAGGCGGATTTATGAGTTCGAGTTTGACACCACGCTCGCGGCGCAAAATGTTGATATCGAAGTTTTCGTAACGCGACAACAGCTCTTTACTGCTATCCGTCTGGCTTCCTGAGTTAAGTACGGCAAGTGAACAATTGCGAAACAGTTGATAAAGGTCGCTACTGGCCGTGCGTTTAAGCATATCGACTTCCAGTTGCGACAACATATCCATTGAGCCTAGCGGGCTAATATGTGTAATCAAGTTAACTCCTTACGAAGCGTAAAGTGCTGCTCCCAATGATTACAATAGCCCTGGCGCGTTGAATTTAACAACCTGAAAACAACATTCCCTCCGCAGGCTGCGAGGTGTTTCGCACTTATTGACGAACCAGACGGCCAAATGCCGGATGGAAATCGGTATTTGTACGCCACGGGTTGATGTCCAGACCGCCGCGACGAGTGTAACGTGCATACACGCTCAGGCTTTGCGGCGCGCAGAAATGCTGGATGTCGTTGAATATGCGCTCAACACACTGCTCGTGGAATTCGTTATGCTGGCGGAACGAAATGAGATAACGCAGCAGCTTTTCGCGGTCGATACGTGGGCCACGGTAGCGAATTTGAACAGAGCCCCAATCCGGCTGATGGGTAATCAGGCAGTTGGATTTCAGCAAATGACTGACCAGCGTTTCTTCGACAATCTCATCGCCCGCCGCACCGCTCAGGTAATCGGCGTTAAATTCGTAATTCTCAATCGTGATATTTTGCTCATCAATACACTCGCCAGTGAACGCGGCGATCTCCTGGCCTTCAAGCTCATGCAGGCGGAATAGCACCACGCTGACGTCGCCTTGTGCACAGGCACTTAAATCGCGTCTTAAGGCTTCTTCGACGGCTTCCCAATCGGCAAATTGCGTCTGGTTAAAGCTGTTCAAATAGAGTTTGAAGCTTTTGGACTCGACCAGGTTTACGCTGTTGGCATCAAGCTGTACATGCCCAACGGCGACCTGCGGCAAACCGTTGCTGTTTAGCCAGGACAGTTCGTATAGCGTCCAGATATCGCCGCCACTAAACGGTAGGTTATCCGCCTGTAGGCCGAGTGGATCACGATTCAGGCTACGTGGTACGGCTTGTAATAACGACGGTTGGTATTGATCCTGGTAAGCGGTTGGCTTACCTAGCGTCAGGCCGCTCAGCGCCTGGTGTTTTTCATAAGACATGTGTCACCGATAGAATGCAGGTACAATTGGTCTTTATTGTACCGCACCTTGAGAGAGTGAGAAATTGGTGGATAACGACGTACGTCAGGCGCTGGAAGATTTTACGAATCGCTTTTGTCACGCATGGCGTGAACAGGCTGGGGGATGGCCCGCGAGTGAAGAACTCTATGGTGTACCTTCACCATGTATCGTGACAACAACCGGTAATGATGTGCGCTGGCAACCACAGCCTTTTACTCCTGCAAACGATCTCAGCGCAGTCGAACGGGCGATGGATATTGCTCTGCAAGCTGGTGCGCATCAGTTTTATACCACTCAGTATGCTGGCGACATGCCCGCTTTGTCTGGTCATCAGGCATTAACGCTTTTGCAGGCCTGGAGCGAAGAGGATTTTCAGCGCGTTCAGGAAAATCTGATTGGCCATCTGGTGACACAAAAGCGCCTGAAGCTCTCTCCGACTCTGTTCCTTGCTACCACGCCTGACGAAATGGAAGTGGTTTCACTTTGCAATCTCACGGGAGAAGTCGTGCTGGAAAAAATCGGCACTAAACAGCGGACAACACTCGCACCGTCATTGAGTTTGTTCCTTCAGGAGCTTCAACCGCAGGTTATTTAAGCGTTGATCGCTGCTGAGTTTGTGAGAGATCTCTTACACAAGCTGTAAGAGATCTCTAACTTTTCATTCGGAGTTTTATTAATAATTAATGTAATAGTTGTTATTTATTAATTAGTTGTGTTGATTTCTTGTCGCTTTTGAATGAAAGGAAACGTAAGCATTGGTTGTGAGTGCCTTGCGAGATTGAACGAAATAGAGGATTCTATGTCCGTCGACAGGATGTCGGGAAATGAAGGAGATGTCAGGATGATGTCACTTCATTGAAGAAGGGGAACACACCAGGATGGTGTTGCACGGAAGGCTTCATGATGAAGCAAGGAGCACTCAGGAAGAGTAAGGGACACCTCCAGGATGGAGAATGAGAGCCGAGCCAGGACGTTCGGTGGGTCTGGAAGACTAAAGGATATTGCATCAGGACGATGCCGGAACACCTCAGGATGATGGTAGCAGGACGCGAGTACGATGGATTGTAGGTCAGGAGACCACAGGACATAGTTGTCACGGACGAGCAGGGAGCAACAAAAGTAGCCGGATTAGCTGCGAAACGAACCGGGAGCACTGTTTATACAGTGCTCCCTTTTTTTATGCTTTTTTCACCCGCACTAAGAAATCATGAAAGTAAGAAGTGGTATGCTTGCCGGCTTCTTTTTAACTGATGCCTGAGGTTTTCATGGAACGCCACGCGCTGGTTCGCCAGCATCTACAGATCATCGAACAGGTTTTGCGTGACCATCAACTTTGGCAGGGCTGCGCCCCGAGTGCCGAAGCCTTTGAAAGCACGCAACCATTTTGCCTGGATACTCTGCAACCGACCGAATGGCTGCAATGGGTTTTGATCCCGCGTATGCACGCCCTGATTGAGGCGCAACACCCTTTGCCCGCTGATTTCGCCGTAGCACCCTATTACGAAATGGCGCTCGATGCGGCACACGCTGGCCGTGAGCCGCTATTAAAAGCCCTGCAAGAACTCGATGCGCTGTTTGCGAGCGACAAATCCTGATGCTGGAAATTATTTATCAGGATGAATGGCTGGTGGCGGTGAACAAACCCTCGGGTTGGTTAGTCCACCGAAGCTGGTTGGACAGGCATGAAACCGTGTTTGTGATGCAAACCGTGCGCGACCAAATCGGTAAGCACGTCTTTACCGTTCACCGTCTCGACAGGCCCACTTCCGGCGTCTTATTGATGGCGCTTTCCAGTGAAGTCGCGCATTTGTTATCCCAGCAATTTGAAAATCACCAAATCCAGAAACGCTACCATGCGGTTTCTCGTGGCTGGCTGGAAGATGAAGCGGTGCTTGATTACCCGCTGGTTGAAGAGCTGGACAAAATCGCCGATAAAAAAGCGACACAGAATAAAGACCCGCAACCAGCAGTTACGCATTATCGCGGTCTGGCAACGGTTGAAATGCAAGTCCCGGTTGGCCGCTACCCAACGGCACGCTACAGCCTGGTAGAACTGGAACCTAAAACCGGTCGAAAACACCAGTTACGCCGCCATTTATCGCATTTACGCCATCCCATTATTGGTGATTCTAAACATGGTGATTTGCGCCAGAACCGTGGTGCTGCCGAGCATTTTGGCTGTGAACGTTTAATGTTGCACGCAAGCCAGCTTTCGTTGACTCACCCGATTACCGGTGAACCTTTATGCTTAAGGGCAAATCTTGATGATACCTGGATGCAGATGATGTCACAGTTTGGCTGGCGCGGATTGCTCAGTGATATAGAAAGGGTTGAGTTTGTGGCGAGCAACGGCCAGGATGAATAATACAGCCGTAACGCAAGGAGTTAACTGATGGCCGAAGTGGGGATTTTTGTCGGAACAATGTACGGAAACTCGCTGTTGGTGGCGGAAGAAGCCGAAGCGATTCTAAAAAAGAAAGGTCATAAAGCCACAGTATTCGAAGATCCTGAGCTGGCAGACTGGCAGAAATATCGCGACCAATATGTGCTGGTTGTCACTTCAACCACCGGTCAGGGCGATTTGCCAGACAGCATCGTCCCTCTGTTTCAGGCAATTAAAGATGAAGTCGGATACCAGCCTGAATTGCGTTACGGTTTGATAGCGTTAGGTGACAGCAACTACGAACATTTTTGTGGTGGCGGTAAACAATTCGATACCTTGCTACAAGAGCAGGGCGCAAAACGCATTGGCACCGTGTTAGCCATTGATGCCAATGATCATCCTGAGCCAGAAGCTGTCTCCAACCCATGGGTTGAGCAGTGGGCTGCGTTGTTAGATTAAGCCAATATCCTGGGTGGATTAGCGCCAGCGACATCCACCACTTTGCAGTGAACCCTGAACGTGATTTACCCCTCCTGGTTATAGTGTTGTTTCAAAAATCGTGAACCATCCCGCAACGTGTTGGACAGACGCCATAAAGTGCTCATTTAGCGAGCGGTAAACTTGTGTCTTTGCACGATGAGGCGTTGTAACTCCCTTCATATACTTTCTCTCGGTCAAATATAAAAACCACAGATACAGATTCACAAAAATACTGTGGACAGGCCAATACCTCATTCTGATAACCCTACAAGTGCAGAATGGACTGTAGCTAAAAGCTATGTTTCAGGAGTGCCACATGAATACAATTAGCCAGGCAGCGAGCGTTGCTGAAAAAAGAACCAACGCTCGTTATTGGATAGTAGTAATGCTCTTCATCGTCACCTCGTTTAACTATGGCGACCGCGCCACGCTATCGATTGCCGGTTCCGAAATGGCAAAAGATATTGGCCTTGACCCGATTGGCATGGGTTATGTGTTCTCTGCATTTTCATGGGCATACGTCATCGGGCAAATCCCCGGCGGCTGGTTGCTGGATAAATTCGGTTCAAAACGCGTTTACTTCTGGTCGATCTTTATTTGGTCGATGTTTACCTTGCTGCAAGGTTTCGTCGACATCTTCAATGGCTTTGGCATCATCATCGCGCTGTTTACCTTGCGCTTCCTGGTGGGGCTGGCCGAAGCACCTTCTTTCCCTGGCAACAGCCGAATCGTCGCAGCGTGGTTCCCGGCACAAGAACGCGGCACCGCGGTGTCCATTTTTAACTCCGCACAGTATTTTGCCACCGTTATCTTCGCGCCAATCATGGGTTGGCTGACCCACGAAGTGGGCTGGTCACATGTGTTCTTCTTTATGGGTGGGCTGGGCATCATCATCAGCTTCGTGTGGCTAAAAGTGATTCATGAGCCGAATAACCATCCAGGCGTAAATCAAAAAGAACTGGAATACATCGAAGCCGGCGGCGCGCTGATCAACATGGATCAGAAGAAAGCCAAAGAACATATCCCAATGGCGCAGAAGTGGGCGCAGATCAAACAGTTGATCGGATCACGCATGATGATTGGGATCTATATCGGCCAGTATTGTATCAACGCCTTAACTTACTTCTTCATTACCTGGTTCCCGGTTTACCTGGTACAGGAAAAAGGGATGTCGATACTGAAAGCCGGTTTTGTGGCTTCTGTTCCAGCGGTGTGTGGGTTTGTCGGCGGTGTGCTCGGTGGTGTGATTTCAGACTGGCTGATGCGCCGCACCGGTTCGTTAAATATTGCGCGTAAAACGCCAATCGTACTGGGGATGTTGCTCTCCGTCAGCATGGTGTTCTGTAACTATGTCGAATCAGAAATGATGGTTGTCGGCTTTATGGCAATGGCGTTCTTCGGCAAGGGTATTGGGGCACTGGGCTGGGCTGTTATGGCCGATACCGCACCAAAAGAGATCAGTGGCTTGAGCGGCGGCCTGTTTAACATGTTCGGTAATGTCTCCGGCATCGTGACGCCAATTGCTATCGGTTACATTGTCGGCACAACCGGTTCATTTAACGGCGCGCTGATCTACGTTGGGGTTCACGCAGTTATCGCGGTACTGAGCTACCTGGTCATTGTTGGCGATATCAAACGTGTTGAACTGAAACCTGTCACGGTAGGGCAATCATCATGAATACTCAGGCAAGCCCGATTATTACTGATATGAAAGTCATTCCGGTGGCGGGGAATGACAGCATGCTGCTGAATATTGGCGGTGCGCACGGCGCCTTTTTCACCCGTAATATTGTGGTGCTCACTGATAACGCCGGGCATACCGGTGTGGGTGAAGCGCCAGGCGGCGAAGTGATTTATCAGACACTGGTGGATGCGATACCGCAGGTCGTCGGGCAAGAAGTTGCGCGAATGAATCGCGTGGTGCAAAACGTCCACCAGGGTAACCAGGCAGCGGATTTCGATACCTTCGGTAAAGGTGCATGGACGTTTGAATTACGAGTAAATGCAGTGGCGGCGCTGGAAGCCGCACTGCTCGACTTACTCGGCAAGGCGTTGAATGTCCCGGTTTGTGAGCTATTAGGGCCTGGCAAACAGCGCGATGAAGTCACTGTGCTGGGTTACCTGTTCTATATCGGCGATCGCAACAAAACTGATTTACCGTATCTGGAAGGGCAACATGCCCGTCACGACTGGTACGAGTTACGCCATCAGGAAGCGTTGGGTAGCGAGTCGATTGTGCGGCTTGCAGAAGCTGCGCATGACCGTTATGGATTCAAAGATTTCAAACTCAAAGGCGGTGTACTGCCTGGCGAGCAAGAACTGGATGCCGCAAGTGCACTGAAAAAGCGTTTCCCGGATGCACGAATTACCGTTGATCCGAATGGGGCATGGCTACTCGATGAAGCCATCGCGTTGTGCAAAGGCATGAGCGATGTGCTGACCTACGCTGAAGATCCCTGTGGTGCGGAGCAAGGTTATTCCGGACGCGAGATCATGGCTGAATTCCGCCGTGCCACAGGTTTACCGGTGGCGACCAATATGATTGCCACCAACTGGCGTGAAATGAGCCACGCAATCATGCTCAATGCCGTCGATATCCCGTTAGCCGACCCACATTTCTGGACGCTCAGCGGTGCTGTTCGTGTGGCGCAGATGTGCGATGAATGGGGCCTGACGTGGGGTTGCCATTCCAATAATCATTTCGACATCTCACTGGCGATGTTTACCCACGTTGGCGCAGCGGCGCCTGGCAAACCGACCGCCATCGACACGCACTGGATTTGGCAGGAAGGTGACCAACGCCTGACGAAAAACCCGCTGCAAATCGTTAACGGCAAAATTGCTGTTCCGGACGTTCCTGGATTAGGTGTGGAACTAGACTGGGAACAGGTGCAGAAAGCCCACGAAGTGTATAAATCCCTTCCGGGTGGCTCGCGCAATGACGCGACGGCAATGCAATATCTGGTGCCGGGCTGGAAGTTTGATCGCAAACGCCCGGCATTTGGCCGCAACTAATTCATCTTGATAACAAGGAATGAACAACATGACGACTTCAACCCCGAAAGTCACCGCAATGCAGGTTATTCCTGTTGCGGGTCACGACAGTATGCTGATGAACCTAAGCGGTGCGCACTCGCCATTCTTCACCCGTAATATTGTGATTATCAAAGATAACTCAGGCCATACCGGCGTGGGTGAAATTCCGGGTGGCGAGAAAATCCGTCAGACCCTTGAAGAAGCCGCCGCGTTGGTGATTGGCAAAACTCTGGGCGAATACAAGAATATCCTCAACCTGGTGCGTGCAGAATTTGCCGACCGTGATTCCGGTGGCCGTGGGTTACAGACTTTTGATTTACGCACCACCATTCACGTGGTGACGGGTATTGAATCGGCCATGTTGGATTTGCTTGGGCAGCATTTGGGCGTGAATGTGGCATCTTTACTCGGCGATGGGCAACAGCGTAGCGAAGTCGAAATGCTCGGCTATTTGTTCTTTGTCGGCAATCGCAAACAAACGCCACTGCCCTATCAAAGCCAGCCTGATGAGAAATGCGACTGGTATCGCATTCGCCACGATGAAGCGATGACGCCCGATTCAGTGGTGCGCCTGGCAGAAGCGGCCTATGAAAAATATGGTTTCAATGACTTCAAACTTAAAGGTGGCGTATTAGCCGGTAGCGAAGAAGCCGAAGCGGTGACCGCGCTGGCAAAACGTTTCCCACAAGCGCGTGTGACGCTGGACCCGAACGGTGCCTGGTCGCTTGACGAAGCGATTAGCATTGGCAAGCAACTGCGGGGTGTGCTGGCGTATGCAGAAGATCCGTGTGGCGCGGAACAAGGTTATTCAGGCCGTGAAATTATGGCTGAATTCCGCCGTGCGACTGGTCTGCCGACCGCAACCAATATGATTGCCACCGACTGGCGTCAGATGGGCCACACGCTTTCTCTGCAATCAGTCGATATTCCGCTGGCTGACCCGCATTTCTGGACCATGCAAGGTTCGGTACGTGTCGCGCAGATGTGCCACGAATTTGGCCTGACCTGGGGCTCACATTCCAACAATCACTTCGACATTTCGCTGGCAATGTTCACCCATGTCGCCGCCGCAGCACCTGGTAAAGTCACCGCGATCGACACGCACTGGATTTGGCAGGAAGGCAATCAGCGCCTGACAAAACAGCCTTTCGAAATTAAAGGCGGTATGGTGCAGGTGCCAACTACCCCAGGCCTGGGCGTGGAGTTGGATATGGATCAAGTGATGAAAGCGCACGAGCTTTATCAGCAACATGGTCTGGGCGCGCGCGATGACGCAATGGCTATGCAGTACTTGATCCCACAATGGACTTTCAATAATAAACGACCTTGCATGGTGCGTTAGACTATAGCTAATCCTTCTTACAAAAGAGATTTTGTAGGTTGGATTAGCGTAGCGACATCCGACGGAAGGCACATGAAAATTGTAATCGCACCAGATTCATACAAGGAGAGCCTCAGTGCTCTGGAAGTAGCGACACAGATTGAAGCAGGGTTTCGGGAAATCTTCCCTGAAGCCTGCTATGTGAAGTTACCCATCGCTGATGGGGGGGAAGGGACTGTTGAGGCGATGGTGGCCGCAACAAACGGTGACATCATTGAAGTGGATGTCACTGGGCCACTGGGTGACCCTATCCACTCTTTTTATGGAATTTCAGGCGACCGGCAGCAAGCCTTTATCGAAATGGCAGCGGCGAGTGGTCTGGAGCAAGTTGCACCTGAACTGCGTAACCCGATGAATACCACGTCGTGGGGAACGGGTGAGTTGATTCGTTATGCGCTCGACAGCGGCGTGCAAAGTATCCTGATTGGGATTGGCGGCAGCGCTACCAACGACGGTGGTATCGGCATGGTACAGGCGCTGGGCGCGCGTTTGCTCGACAGCGACGGCGAGCCATTGGGACTGGGAGGCCGGGAAGTTGCGCGCCTGGCTTCTATTGATATTTCCGGGCTGGATAAACGGCTGAAAGCGTGTCGTATCGAAGTTGCGTGTGATGTCACTAACCTGTTGACCGGCAAGGAAGGGGCGTCGGCGGTATTTGGCCCACAAAAAGGCGCCACTCCTGAAATGGTCACTAAGCTCGACCAGGCGCTGGAGCACTACGCAAAAATCATTTCCCGTGATCTCGATATTGACGTCATGACGCTTTCCGGCGGCGGTGCGGCGGGAGGTATGGGCGCGGCACTTTTTGCTTTCTGCGGTGCGCAATTGCAACAAGGTATTGAGATAGTCACTAGAGCGTTGAAACTAGATGAACTGGTGCGTGATGCAGATCTGGTGATTACCGGAGAAGGCCGTATTGATAGCCAGTCAATTCATGGCAAAGTGCCGATCGGCGTGGCAAAAGTAGCGAAGCGCTATAATATCCCGGTTATTGGGATTGCCGGAAGTTTAACGCCAGATGTAGCCGTGGTGTACGGCCATGGCCTGGATGCAGTTTTCAGCGTGTTGTATCGCATTTGTACGCTGGATGAAGCATTGAACGAAGCCGGAGATAATCTGCGAATGGCTGCACGAAATATCGCGGCAACCATTGCGATAGGTAAACACAAAACCTTCTGAATCCGCCCTGGTCGGATTAGCGATATTCGACATTAATCACCCACACGGCGCCTAACCGAACATCCGTTGGGCTTCTTTCGAGACATTATTCATCTCATCGAGTAGCTCAAAGAGTTCAGGCTCCAGATCTTCTGGCTTCACGCCACTGCGCAGTTCATGTTCCAGCGTCAGGCAGAGGTTTTTCAACCGTGGCACACCGCTGTAGCTACAACTTCCGTGAAGTTTATGAATGATATCAACCAACTCCTGCGGGTTTTCCCCGACCAGTTGTTCTTCAACGGTATTGCGGACTTCAGGTAAGAATGCCAGCAGCATCTGGAGGAGATCGCGCGCCAGATCTGGCTTGTTGGCGGCTTGTTGCAATGCAAGTCGCCAATCAAGAGTCTGGTTTGGGCTACTAGTTTGCGCAGCAGAATCGACATTCGCCACCAGCACAGGTGCGGCAATCGCCCCCGGCTGATAACGTAACAGCAGGCTATACAACTTTTTCTCTTCGATTGGCTTGGCAAGATAGTCGTTCATACCCGCGCTTAGCAGCTTCTCTTTTTGCCCTGCCATGGCGTGTGCCGTTACCGCGATAACCGGCGTTTGCTGGTGGTGTGGCAATTGACGAATGACTTCGCAGGCGCGAATACCATCCATCTCAGGCATCTGAATATCCATCAGAATGATGTCTATCTGCATCTGTTTTGCCCGCTCAATGGCTTGTAAACCGCTGCCACACAGCTCAACGTTTTGCACATGATCATCGAGCAATGCGCCGATCAGTTTTAGGTTGGCTGGGTTGTCATCAACGGCCATAACCGTCAGCGGTAATTTTTTGTTCTCAATGTTATCAGCCAGTGCCGGGTGCGCATTGAAGATGTGCTCAGCCAACAGCGGCAGCAGACGCGGTGCGGTGACCGGTTTCAGTAAGCAAGCAGCAACGCCTTCTTTTTTAAGCGATTCAGCATCAATCTGGCAATGGCTTGGCAGAGCCAGAATCAGGCAGTCTGTCATGGTGACGGCTTTCGCCAGTTTTGGATTTTTAATGGATAGCGTGTCACGGAAGGTGACCGGCATACCGAGCAGCATAATGTCGTAGTGCGCTTCGGCGAGGGCGGTAAACGTTGGGCTATACACCACCTCAAGCGGCGTATTGGCTAAAATGTTGAGCGTGCTTTGTGCCGCAGAAGCATTTTGTTCGATATAAGCGATGCGTTTGCCCGCCAGATTCTCGGTCGAATAACCGTCCAGCACCGCGTTAGAGTTCAGGTCCAGATTGATATAAAACCAGAAAGTAGAACCTTGATTTGGCTGGCTATGGAACGAGATATCCCCGCCCATTTCACTGACCAATTTCTGAGTGATAACCAGCCCCAGCCCGGTGCCACCATGACGCCGTGAAATACTGGCATCAGCCTGACGAAACGCCTGGAACAGACGCGACTGCTCCTGTTCAGGAATACCAATACCAGTATCATGAATGCGCATCTCAACCTGGACTTTATTGTTTCCTTGCGAGCGCTTCTCGACCACCAAATCAATATTGCCGCTCTCGGTAAACTTAATCGCATTTCCCACCAGGTTGGTCACTACTTGCTGCAAGCGCAGTGGGTCGCCAATCACGTTATCCGGCACATCGTTTTTAATGTTCAGCGTCAGCTCCAGACCTTTGTCATGGGCTGAATGCGCCAGCAATGTCACGACTTCATCGAGCGTATTACGCAGCGGGAATGGAATGCTTTCCAGAATCAGTTTACCCGCTTCCAGTTTGGAGAAGTCCAGCACGTCATTGATGATGGTGAGCAGGTTATTGGCTGAACGTTCGATGGTATACAGATGGTCGCGCTGGGTGGCATTCAAATCTGTTTTCAGCGTCAAACGAGTAAAGCCAATCACCCCATTGAGCGGCGTGCGCAGTTCGTGCGACATATTGGCGAGGAATTCAGACTTAATACGTGCAGCTTCCTGCGCGCGTTTCTTGGCGAGATCCAGTTCAACGTTCTGGATTTCCATCTGCTCAAGTGTTTCGCGCAGGTCAGAAGTGGCCTGGTCAATATTGTGCTGCATCTCTTCGTGATAGGCGGTCAACGACATCGCCATCGAATTGATACCGTTTTTCAGCATATCCAATTCGCCGAGCATGAAACCTTCGACGCGGCTATCGAGTTGACCGCGGCGTATCCGGTCGACGGTATTCACCATGTTACGGATTGGCCCTGTGACATCGCGCATCAGGCGATAAGCGAACAGCATGGCAATGCCAACGCAGAACAACATCATCAACGTCGAGATAAAAATTTCCCGGTATTGCTGCAAACGCACCGATTTCAGGTCGAGCTCAATCGCGACATAGCCGAGCGAATTGCCCGCAGGCTTAGCGTCGGTCACTTCAGATTCGTCTGGTGAATAACTTTCAGAAATAATGGGTGTGCGCAGAATTATTGAATCACCGTGACGTGAAATGCTCAGGCTGTGCGGCGGTTTTTCATGGTTTGGTAGCTTCAGTACCGAAGCATTTAACTGATAATTCGAGGTGACAAACAGCTTGTTGTTTTCATCGAATACTGAAATTGCCCGCACAATATCGGAGTGGCGGCGGTGCAACACACTGACCAACTGGCGTATCGATTCGCGGCTATGGAAACTCATGCCATATTCGCTGGCAACTGCCAGCGGCTCGATAATGTTGGCACCCGAGTCTTCGAGCTGACGCTGCAAGTCGTTGTAGCGATGGACGACAAAAAAGATACTGAGCAATAAACCGATCATTAATGTCGGTGCCAGAATCAGGATCATCATGCGTGCGCGCAGGCTGTAGTTGGTCATGGGGTTCCGATATGGGACAATTGAAGCAATAGTTAATATTTTGAGAGAGCATACAGGCTCATGGCGCAATTCTACTCTGCAAAGCGACGGGTTACGACTCGTCAAATCATAAGCGTGACGGTTAACGACCTTGATCCGTTTGGTCAGGGCGTTGCCCGCCATAACGGTAAAGCGCTTTTTATCCAGGGTGCACTGCCTGGCGAACAGGTCGAAGTCACGGTTACTGATGACAAACGTAACTTTGCACAGGCTAAAGTTA
The DNA here is from genome assembly GCF_022134725.1 of Buttiauxella sp. S19-1. Lineage (NCBI taxonomy): Bacteria > Pseudomonadati > Pseudomonadota > Gammaproteobacteria > Enterobacterales > Enterobacteriaceae > Buttiauxella > Buttiauxella sp. S19-1. Next base: position 20,650 of record NZ_JAHWLU010000034.1, on the reverse strand, counting down.
AGCGACGTTTAAATGATAGCCCGCAACGTGTTGCGCCGCGTTGTCCGCACTTTGGCATTTGCGGAGGGTGCCAGCAGCAACATGCCAGCATCGAATTACAGCAGCAAGCAAAATCCCGTGCGCTTGCCCGCATGATGGGGACGCGTGAAACCCCTGCGGTGGTCAACGAAATAATTTCTGGTTCGCCATGGGGTTATCGTCGCCGTGCGCGCTTGGGGTTGAATTACCTGCCTAAAACACAAACCTTACAGATGGGATTTCGCAAGTCGCAAGACAGTGAACTGGTGAATATTCACCATTGCCCTGTTTTGGAACCCCAACTTGAGGCATTGCTGGAACCTTTGCACCAATGTTTATCAACATTAAAAGCGGTGCGTCGTTTAGGCCATGTTGAACTGGTACTTGCAGATAATGGCCCGCTGATGGTGTTGCGTCATTTAGATGCACTAAATGACGACGACAGGCAAAAACTGGAATGCTTTTCGCATTCTACTGGCGTCGCGCTGTTTTTAGCGCCGGACAGTGAGACACTCACGGCGCTGGGTGAGGACGAGCCTTGTTATCATTCAGACGGGCTACGCTTAACGTTCAGTCCGCGCGATTTCATTCAGGTGAACGATGGTGTGAACCAGCAAATGGTTGCGCGTGCTATTGAATGGCTGGATATTCAGCCAACTGACCGCGTGCTGGACCTGTTCTGCGGAATGGGAAACTTTACGCTCCCGCTCGCAACCCGCGCTGAAAGTGTCGTTGGAGTGGAAGGCGTTGCTGCGCTAGTGGCGAAAGGCGAATATAATGCTCGATATAATTCGCTGAAAAATGTCACATTCTTCCATGAAAACCTGGAAGATGATGTGACTCGTCAACCCTGGGCTGCCCAGGGTTTTGACAAAATATTGCTCGACCCCGCACGAGCGGGTGCACCAGGCGTCATGCAACACGTGATCGCACTTGCTCCTAAGCGAGTGGTCTATGTTTCATGTAATCCGACAACACTTGCCCGTGATAGCAAGGCATTGCTGGCAGCGGGTTATCAACTGCGCCAATTGGCAATGCTGGACATGTTCCCGCATACCGGGCATCTGGAGTCGATGGCGCTGTTTGAGCGAAATTAAGTATTTGGATCAAGTCGTGTGAATGATTCAAGCCCCACCGAAGAGGACGGACAATGGTTGCGGTAAGAAGTGCACATCTCAATAAAGCTGGCGAATTTGCGCCCGATAGATGGATTGCTAGTCTCGGGATCACCAACCAGCAGTCATGTGAACGCTTAGCCGAAACCTGGCGGTATTGCGAGCAACAAACTAAAGGCCATCCTGACGCGGAGTTGCTGTTGTGGCGCGGCGTTGAAATGGTCGAAATCCTGTCGATGCTGAGCATGGACAACGATACGCTGCGAGCCGCCTTGCTGTTCCCTCTTGCCGACGCGGGCGTGGTCACCGAAGAGGTGATGCGCGAAAGCATCGATAGCCAGGTCGTCACGCTGATTCACGGCGTGCGCGACATGGCCGCCATCCGCCAGCTAAAAGCCGCACATACCGATTCAGTCTCTGCTGAACAGGTTGATAACGTGCGTCGCATGTTGCTGGCGATGGTGGACGATTTCCGCTGCGTGGTGATTAAACTCGCAGAACGCATCGCTCACCTGCGTGAAGTGAAAGATGCGCCGGAAGACGAACGCGTTCTGGCGGCAAAAGAGTGCACCAATATCTATGCGCCGCTTGCCAACCGCCTGGGCATTGGCCAGCTCAAATGGGAGCTGGAAGACTACTGCTTCCGCTATTTGCATCCCGATGAATACAAACGTATCGCGAAATTGCTGCACGAGCGTCGTATCGACCGTGAGCATTACATCGACGAGTTTGTCAGTGCGTTGCGTAAATCGATGAAAGAAGAGGGCGTGAAGGCTGAAGTGTATGGCCGCCCGAAACACATCTACAGCATCTGGCGCAAGATGCAGAAAAAATCCCTCGCCTTTGACGAGCTGTTTGATGTGCGTGCGGTGCGCGTGGTGGCGGAGCGTTTACAGGATTGCTACGCGGCACTCGGCATCGTGCACACCCATTATCGCCATATGCCCGACGAGTTTGACGATTACGTCGCCAACCCGAAACCCAACGGTTATCAGTCGATTCACACCGTGGTGTTGGGGCCAAATGGCAAAACTATTGAAATCCAGATCCGAACCAAGCAGATGCATGAAGACTCGGAACTGGGGGTTGCTGCCCACTGGAAGTACAAAGAGGGTAATGCCAAAAGCGGCAGTTCGGGCCACGAAGACCGCATTGCGTGGCTGCGTAAACTGATTGCCTGGCAAGAAGAAATGGCCGACTCCGGCGAGTTGCTGGATGAAGTGCGCAGTCAGGTGTTTGATGACCGCGTGTATGTGTTTACCCCGAAAGGTGACGTAGTGGACTTGCCTGCCGGTTCCACGCCACTGGACTTTGCCTACCACATTCACAGTGATGTTGGGCACCGTTGTATCGGCGCGAAAATAGGTGGCCGCATTGTGCCGTTTACCTATCAGCTGCAAATGGGCGATCAGATTGAAGTTATCACTCAGAAACAGCCGAACCCAAGCCGTGACTGGCTGAACCCAAACCTCGGTTACATTACTACCAGCCGGGGCCGCGCGAAAATCCACAACTGGTTCCGTAAACAGGACCGTGACAAAAACATACTGGCCGGGCGCCAAATCCTTGATGATGAAATTGAGCATCTGGGTATCAGCCTGAAAGAAGCCGAAAAATCGTTGCTGCCACGTTATAACTTCAATGAAGTTGAAGAGTTGCTAGCGGCGATTGGCGGCGGTGATATTCGTCTTAACCAGATGAGTAACTACCTGCAATCGCAGTTTAATAAGCCGACTGCAGCTGAACAGGATGAGCAAGCTCTTCGTCAACTGAAGCAAAAGACCCACACGCCACAATCGCGCAGCAAAGATAATGGCCGTGTGGTGGTGGAAGGGGTTGGCAATCTGATGCACCACATTGCACGTTGCTGCCAGCCGATTCCTGGCGACGAAATCGTCGGCTTCATTACACAGGGGCGTGGGATCTCTATTCACCGTGCAGACTGCGACCAGTTGGCGGAACTGCAATCCCATGCGCCAGAACGTATTGTTGATGCGGTTTGGGGGGAAAGCTATTCCAGTGGTTATTCGCTGGTGGTGCGTGTGACGGCTAATGACCGTAGCGGCCTGTTGCGAGACATCACCACCATTCTGGCGAACGAAAAGGTCAACGTTTTGGGTGTTGCAAGCCGTAGCGATACCAAACAGCAACTGGCGACCATCGACATGAATATCGAAATCTACAACCTGCAGGTATTAGGCCGTGTACTGGGTAAATTGAACCAGGTGCCGGATATCATCGACGCGAAGCGTTTGCACGGCTGATTTATTGCCCCTCACCCCGACCCTCGCCCCTTTGAGGCGAGGGAGAAAAGATCGTTCCCTCTCTATCAGGGAGAGGGCCAGGGTGAGGGTTGTTTTTATTTGTAAGGATTCCTAATGACTCAAATTACCCGCCTGCTGAATATCATGAAGCGCCTGCGCGATCCGGAAACGGGTTGTCCGTGGGATAAAGAACAAACCTTCGCCACTATCGCACCCTATACCCTGGAAGAAACCTACGAAGTGCTCGACGCCATCAACCGCGAAGATTTTGATGATTTACGCGGTGAACTGGGCGATTTACTGTTCCAGGTGGTGTTTTACGCGCAAATGGCTCAGGAAGAAGGGCGCTTTAATTTCGATGACATCTGCGAAGCCATCAGTGACAAACTTGAAAGTCGCCACCCACATATCTTTGCTGATGCTATTGCTGAAAACAGCACCGAAGTGCTGGCTCGCTGGGAACAAATCAAAAGCGATGAGCGTGCTGAAAAGGCGCAACATTCTGCGCTCGATGATATTCCTCATTCCTTACCTGCTTTGATGCGTGCGCACAAAATCCAAAAGCGATGCTCAACCGTTGGCTTCGACTGGACCACTCTTGGCCCTGTGTTAGACAAAGTCTATGAAGAGATCGACGAAGTGATGTTTGAGGCAAAACAGGTTGTCGTTGACGAAGCGAAACTGGAAGAAGAAGTCGGTGATTTATTGTTCGCGACCGTTAATCTTGCGCGTCATTTAGGCACCAAAGCGGAGACTGCTTTGCAAAAAGCTAATCTGAAATTCGAGCGCCGTTTCCGCCAGGTGGAACAGATTATCGCCGCCAGGGGCCTGACAATGACCGGTGTTGACCTGGAAATCATGGAAGAAGTCTGGCAAGAAGTTAAACGCCAGGAAACTGAAATTTAACGCGTTTTTGTGGTCAAACACATTTAATGGCAATTTCAATTTAACAAGCGATTGATTTACGTCAAAAACATTTATTCCAGACGGGCTATTTTCAGTGCCCTGACAAAGTGCGAGGTCAGGGCTTTGCAGACAGAATGAAAGTTTGTGGCGCCGATACTGTTCGGGTATACTACTTTCCCGTCCTGGTACTCCCATCGTCTTTAAACCTAACTTCTCAGGTTCAGCATGACAACGAACTATATTTTTGTGACCGGCGGGGTCGTTTCCTCTCTGGGTAAAGGCATTGCCGCAGCCTCCCTCGCAGCTATTCTCGAAGCCCGTGGCCTCAACGTATCCATCATGAAACTCGATCCGTACATCAACGTCGATCCGGGTACCATGAGCCCTATTCAACATGGGGAAGTGTTCGTTACAGAAGACGGCGCTGAAACCGACCTGGATTTAGGTCACTACGAGCGTTTCATTCGCAACAAAATGACGCGTCGTAACAACTTCACCACTGGCCGTATTTACTCAGATGTTCTGCGTAAAGAACGCCGTGGCGACTATCTGGGCGCGACTGTCCAGGTTATTCCACACATCACGAACGCTATCAAAGAACGCATCCTTGAAGGTGGCGAAGGCTACGATGTTGTTCTGGTTGAAATCGGCGGTACTGTAGGTGATATCGAATCCCTGCCGTTCCTCGAAGCGATTCGCCAGATGGCTGTCGAAGTGGGTCGTGAGCACACGCTGTATATGCACCTGACTCTGGTGCCATACATGGCCGCTGCCGGTGAAGTGAAAACTAAACCGACTCAACACTCCGTAAAAGAACTGCTTTCCATCGGTATTCAGCCAGATGTGCTGATCTGCCGCTCTGACCGCGTGGTTCCGGCAAATGAACGTGCGAAAATTGCATTGTTCTGTAACGTCCCGGAGAAAGCGGTTATTTCTCTGAAAGATGTCGATTCTATCTATAAAATTCCAGGCCTGTTGAAATCACAGGGGCTGGACGATTATATTTGTAAACGATTCAGCTTGAACGTTCCTGAAGCTAACTTGTCCGAATGGGAACAAGTTATTTACGAAGAAGCGAATCCGACAAGCGAAGTTACGATTGGTATGGTCGGCAAGTACATTGAACTGCCAGATGCCTACAAATCTGTGATTGAAGCGCTGAAACACGGTGGTTTGAAAAATCGTCTGACCGTTAACATCAAGCTGATTGACTCGCAGGATGTTGAAACTCGCGGTGCTGAAGAAATGCTGAAGGGATTGGATGCTATCCTTATTCCTGGCGGTTTCGGTTACCGTGGTGTGGAAGGCAAAATCGCCACCGCGCGCTATGCTCGTGAACAGAACATTCCGTATCTGGGTATTTGCTTAGGTATGCAAGTGGCGCTGATCGAGTTCGCACGAAACGTTGCAGGTATGGCTAACGCCAACTCAACTGAATTTGTGCCAGACTGTAAATACCCGGTGGTTGCCTTAATCACCGAGTGGCGAGACGAAGAAGGTAACGTTGAAGTTCGTACTGAAAAGAGCGACTTGGGCGGCACCATGCGTCTTGGTGGCCAGCAGTGTCAGTTGACCGATGGTAGTCTGGTGCGCCAGATGTACGGTGAACCGACAATTACTGAGCGTCATCGCCATCGTTATGAAGTCAACAACATGTTGTTGAAACAAATTGAAACAGCAGGTCTGCGCGTTGCGGGCCGTTCCGGTGATGACCAACTGGTAGAAATCATCGAAGTACCAAATCATCCGTGGTTTGTTGCTTGCCAGTTCCACCCGGAATTTACTTCGACTCCGCGTGATGGCCACCCACTGTTTGCAGGCTTTGTGAAAGCTGCAGGTGAGTACCAGAAGCGCCAGGAAAAGTAAGCAGAAAGTTAGAACGACAACGCGCGAATGTTTCGCGCGTTGTTTGTCTGGAGTTTTAGTTTAACTTGTACTGAGGAAAATCTAATGTCCAAAATCGTTAAAGTCATCGGTCGTGAAATCATCGACTCCCGTGGTAACCCGACTGTTGAAGCTGAAGTTCATCTGGAAGGCGGTTTCGTAGGTATGGCTGCTGCACCATCAGGTGCTTCAACTGGTTCCCGCGAAGCGCTGGAACTGCGCGATGGCGACAAATCTCGCTTCCTGGGCAAAGGCGTTCTGAAAGCCGTTGCTGCAGTTAATGGCCCGATCGCTGCGGCTGTAACTGGTAAAGATGCGAAAGACCAGGCTAACATCGATAAAATCATGATCGACCTGGACGGTACCGAAAACAAATCTAACTTCGGTGCTAACGCAATCCTGGCTGTTTCTCTTGCTGCTGCTAAAGCTGCTGCTGCCTCTAAAGGCCTGCCGCTGTATGCACACATCGCTGAACTGAACGGCACTCCAGGCAAATTCTCTATGCCACTGCCTATGATGAACATCATCAACGGCGGCGAGCACGCTGATAACAACGTTGATATCCAAGAGTTCATGATTCAACCAGTTGGTGCGAAAAACCTGAAAGAAGCCATCCGTATGGGTTCTGAAGTTTTCCATACCCTGGCTAAAGTTCTGAAATCTAAAGGCATGGGTACTGCTGTTGGTGACGAAGGTGGCTATGCGCCAAACCTGGGTTCCAACGCTGAAGCATTGGCTGTAATCGCTGAAGCGGTTAAAGCTGCAGGTTACGAGCTGGGTAAAGACATTACTCTGGCTATGGACTGTGCTGCTTCTGAATTCTACAAAGACGGTAAATACGTTCTGGCTGGCGAAGGCAACAAAGCTTTCACCTCTGAAGAATTCACTGCATTCCTGGAAGATCTGACCAAACAGTACCCAATCGTTTCTATCGAAGACGGTCTGGACGAGTCTGATTGGGATGGTTTCGCACACCAGACTAAAGTTCTGGGCGACAAAATCCAGTTGGTTGGTGACGATCTGTTCGTAACTAACACCAAAATCCTGAAAAGAGGTATCGACAACGGTATCGCTAACTCCATTCTGATCAAATTCAACCAGATCGGTTCTCTGACCGAAACTCTGGCTGCGATCAAAATGGCGAAAGATGCTGGCTACACTGCAGTTATCTCTCACCGTTCAGGCGAAACTGAAGACGCTACCATCGCTGACCTGGCTGTTGGTACTGCTGCAGGCCAGATCAAAACTGGTTCTATGAGCCGTTCTGACCGTGTTGCTAAGTACAACCAGCTGATTCGTATTGAAGAAGCTCTGGCTGCTGCGGGCACACCAGCTCCGTTCAACGGTCTGAAAGAAGTTAAAGGTCAGTAATTCGTTACTGCTTTAAATTCTTACAAAAAACCCGCTTCGGCGGGTTTTTTTATTTCTATTTTTGCTGGCTCCTGAACAACATATAGCCGATCTCACTAGTAGAGTTTGCAGATCCCCCACCTGTCGACCAGGCTTACGGGGACTTTTCACTCACAGGTCAGGAGACCGACATGAAAGCAGCAGTTGTTAATAAAGATCACTCTGTAGGGATCATCGACAAACCTGTTCGAGCCCTTAAACACGGCGAAGCATTGCTGACAATGGAATGCTGTGGCGTATGCCATACCGATTTACATGTGAAAAATGGAGATTTTGGTGATGTAACAGGCATTACGCTGGGGCATGAAGGTATTGGCGTAGTGAAAACAGTTGGCCCAGGGGTGACTTCCCTGAAAGTGGGCGACCGCGCAAGCGTTGCCTGGTTCTTCCGCGGCTGCGGCAACTGTGAATACTGTAATACTGGCAATGAAACTCTGTGTCGCAGCGTCACCAACGCGGGTTATACCGCCGATGGTGGCATGGCTGAAGAGTGCATTGTCGTTGCCGATTACGCGGTAAAAGTCCCTGATGGACTTGAATCTGCGGCGGCCAGCAGCGTGACTTGTGCTGGTGTCACCACTTACAAAGCGGTGAAAGTCTCGCATATCAAACCGGGGCAGTGGATTGCGATTTATGGCCTTGGCGGCCTTGGCAACCTCGCGCTGCAATACGCTAAAAACGTCTTTAATGCCAAAGTCATTGCCATCGACGTCAATGATGCACAGCTCGAATTCGCCAAAGAGTGTGGCGCGGATTTGGTCATCAACTCACGCAATGAAGATGCGGCAAAAGTCATCCAGGAAAAAGTAGGCGGTGCCCATGCTGCGGTAGTGACTGCGGTGGCGAAAGCGGCATTCAACTCTGCGGTAGACGCTGTTCGTGCGGGTGCGCGTATCGTTGCGGTAGGGTTACCATCAGAATCCATGAGCCTGAACATTCCACGTCTGGTACTTGATGGTATCGAAGTCGTCGGTTCTTTGGTTGGAACGCGCCATGATTTAGCTGAAGCCTTCCAGTTTGCTGCCGAAGGAAAAGTGGTTCCTAAAGTGACCATGCGTCCACTTGAAGATATCAATGCTATCTTCAAAGAAATGGAAGACGGTAAAATCAAAGGCCGCATGGTGATTGATTTTAAAACCAAAAAGTAAGCTATGTGATTAGCTAAAAGTGGCCGGGAAACCCCGGCCATTGGTTTTTTAAAGCGACTGAATCACCCGCTTAAGCAGGCGGATTCTTGGCTCAATGCTATCCAGTTCCAGATACTCTGACGTACTGTGGAAACCGGCACCTATTGGCCCGAAACCGTCCAGAGAAGGGATACCCAACTCTGCCGTATGGTTAACATCAGAGCCACCACCGACGGACTTCCACTTCACGTCGATACCTTCTGCGACACCGGCCTGCTCAACCCGTGGGTCACTAAACCGGTTTTGTAGGGTGGATAAGCGATAGCGCCATCCACCATTTGCGTCAGTTTGTCGGATGGCACTGCGCTTATTACCCGATATCAGATAAGCAATGGCAGCGTGGCGCTGGCGGTTTGCTGGCTCGTGGCGGCGTATTGGTTATCGTGAGTAATCAGCTCTCCCACCAGTACCTCCACCAACAACATGGCTCCCACTTTGGCGTTTAACGCACCGGCGCTTAATGGGCCTTCTGGTTTAGCGGCAACCAGCAACAGATCGGCAAGATCGGCGAGAGGGCTGCGCAAAGTGTTACTAATCAGCAGCACACAGGCATGGCGCTTTTTGGCGAGTTTCACCACATGCATTAAATCTTTGGTGGAACCGGAACTCGAAATCACCACTACCAGATCACGCTCGTTAAGCGTTGCTGCATTCATCGCTGCGCGGTGCATATCGCTAAACAACTGTGCAGGTTTGCCTAAGCGCAGCAATTTGTAATGCAGGTAATCCCCCATAATTGCGCTGGCTGCAACGCCATAAATTTGCACCGAAGTGGCACGATGCAGGGCAATGCCCGCCTGTTGCAGCACCTCGCGATTGAGCAGTTTCCCGGTATCTCTCAGCGCCTGCACAGACTCTTCGATTAACTCATCAATACTGTCTTCGCTCACGGGAGCGGGAGGCTGCTGCTGCTGAACATCCAGCGCCAGCGCCATCTTAAATTCGGTATATCCCTTGCAGCCTAAATGGCGGCACAGGCGAGTGACGCTGGCCTCGCTGGTTTCACTTTCACGCGCCAGCTCGGTGATGGTCAGATACAGCACCTTCTGCGGCTCGCCAAGAACGAACTCGCCTAGTTTTTGTAACGTTGGGCTGTAACCTGGCAGACCCTGACGCAAGTGCAGCAATAAATTTTCGTTTTCTGTCATCGGACCCATCCCACGGCCTTACTTAATTACTGGACATAGTGTGGAGGAAAGCGGCCCCGCAGTGCCAGCAGATTCGGTTAACTGTGATGTGGATCGTATTGATGGTGAAAATTTTCACTCTCTACGTCTTATTGTGGTAATAATTTTCATCACAATAATTTGGCAGGAAGAAAATTTATGTCAATCTTTAGCGGTACCTCTTCAGGGGGCTGGTTTGAAAAGGCCCAGCGTTTTGGCAAGTCGTTCATGTTACCTATCGCCGTTTTACCGGCAGCCGGGCTGTTGCTGGGGATTGGCGGTGCGCTGTCTAATCCCAATACTGTTGCGGCCTATCCCTTCCTGGATGTCGCCTGGTTGCAGGGTATTTTCACCATCATGGCGAGTGCGGGTTCAATCGTGTTTGCTAACCTGGCGGTGTTATTTGCCGTCGGCGTGTCTGTAGGGCTGGCAAAAGGGGATAAAGGCACAGCGGGTCTGGCGGCATTACTGGCTTATCTGGTAATGAACTCTACCATCAATGCGTTGCTGACACTGAGCGGCACACTGGCGGCAACCAATCCAGGTGCGGTCGGGCAGGGGATGGCATTAGGTATCCAGACGCTGGAAACCGGCGTTTTTGGTGGCGTGGTCATCGGTATCGTCACTTCACTGCTGCATAACCGCTATAACAAAATCGCGCTACCGCAATTCCTTGGTTTCTTCGGTGGTTCACGTTTTGTGCCGATAATCAGCTCGCTGGTCGCTATCCTGGTTGGCGCGGCGATGACCGTCATCTGGCCGCATTTCCAGAAACTCATTTTTGGCATGGGCGGCCTGGTGGATGCCACCGGTTACCTCGGGACATTTATCTACGGCTTCGTGCTGCGTATGCTCGGCCCATTCGGTCTGCACCATATCTTCTACCTGCCATTCTGGACGACGGCGCTTGGCGGTACCGAGATGGTTAACGGTCAACTGGTTGAAGGCACACAGCGCATCTTCTTTGCCCAGTTGGCTGACCCGAACACCCAGCAGTTCTACATCGGCACTTCACGTTTCATGTCTGGCCGCTTTATCACCATGATGTTTGGTCTGGTGGGGGCGTGCCTGGCGATGTATCACACTGCGAAACCTGAGAATCGCAAGCGTGTGGCGGGGCTGTTACTTTCTGCGGCGTTGACCTCTTTCTTAACCGGTATTACCGAACCTATCGAGTTCTCTTTCCTGTTTATCGCCCCGGTGTTGTACGTGATCCACGCGTTGTTCGATGGCCTGGCATTTATGCTGGCGCACATGCTGCACATCACCATCGGCCAGACATTCTCTGGCGGCTTTATTGATTTCATTCTGTTTGGTGTGTTGCAGGGCGAAGCTAAAACCCACTGGATGTACGTCCCGCTCGTCGGTATTCCGTGGTTCTTCCTGTACTACTTCACCTTCCGTTTCGTGATTACACGCTTCAATTTCAAAACGCCGGGCCGTGAAGATGCGGGAACGGAAAGCGTGCAGGTCACAGCAGGCGAGCGCCCGTTGCAAGTCATCATCGCGTTGGGCGGCAAAGAGAATATTGTCGAGCTTGATTGCTGTGCCACTCGTCTGCGCGTCACGTTACATGATGGTTCACTGGTTGATGAAGCCCTATTAAAAGAGACCGGCGCTCGTGCCGTTATCCAGCGCGGCAATGGCGTACAGGTGATTTACGGCCCGCACGTCACGATTATTAAAAATGAAGTAGAGGAGATTCTCGCCATATGAAACCGTCCATGTTGTCGCTGATTGAGGGAAAACTGATTGTTTCCTGCCAGGCGTTGGAAAATGAACCGTTACACAGCTCGTTTATTATGTCGAAAATGGCGCTGGCAGCCGCACAAGGTGGTGCTTGTGCGATTCGCGCCAACAGTTTGCCAGACGTTCAAACAATCATGGAAATGGTTGATTTACCGGTGATTGCTATCATCAAACGTGATTATCCGGGCAGCGGTGTTTACATCACGCCAACTCTCAAAGAGGTGGATGAGTTAATGGTCGCAAACCCAGCGATGATTGCGCTGGATGGTACCGGGCATGAACGCCCTGGCCAACTGGACTTGCGCGGCCTGGTGGCGGCAATTCGCCAGCGTTATCCGCAACTGCTGTTGATGGCGGATATTGCCACCGTTGAAGAAGCTCGTGATGCCGCCGCACTGGGTTTTGATTGTGTTGGCACCACGCTACATGGTTATACCGCTGAAACGAAAGGGCAAATTCTGGCAACGAATGGCTGCCAGTTCTTGCGCGATGTTCTGGCGGCGGTCGATGTGCCGGTTATTGCTGAAGGGAATGTGGAAACGCCGGAAATGGCTGCGCATTGCCTGGCTCTCGGGGCTCATGCGGTGGTAGTCGGCGGGGCGATTACTCGCCCGCAGCAAATCACACGCCGCTTCGTAAATGCCATCGCAACTTCCAGGTTGTGATGGCAGTGACAGGCCCAGTCTCCCCCTGATTGGGCCTGTCACACCGTTACGCATGATCTCAACCGTCACTTCTGCGATAATCACTCTTTACGCCCATTATTTGAGAAGACTATGCAGTATCCGATTAACGAGATGTTCCAGACCCTGCAAGGGGAGGGCTATTTTACTGGTGTGCCCGCCATTTTTATTCGCCTGCAAGGCTGCCCGGTGGGCTGCGCGTGGTGCGATACCAAACACACCTGGGATAGACTCGCGGATCGTGAAGTCTCTTTGTTCAGCATCCTTGCTAAAACCAAAGAAAGCGACAAATGGGGCAACGCTAGCCCTGAAGATTTGCTGGCGATTTTCCAGCGCCAGGATTACACCGCGCGCCATGTGGTGATTACCGGTGGCGAGCCATGCATTCACGATCTCACGCCATTAACCTCGCTGTTTGAGCACCACGGTTATAGCTGCCAGATTGAAACCAGCGGCACGCATGAAGTGCGTTGCACTGCCGGAACCTGGGTGACCGTTTCCCCGAAAGTGAATATGCGTGGTGGTTACGACGTACTGTCTCAGGCTTTAGAACGTGCCGATGAAATTAAACATCCGGTGGGGCGAATGCGGGATATCGAAGCGCTGGATGAACTGTTAGCGACCCTGGTTGACGATAAAAAACGGGTGATTGCGCTTCAGCCTATCAGCCAGAAAGAAGATGCAACGCGTCTGTGTATCGAAACTTGTATCGCCCGCAACTGGCGGCTTTCAATGCAGACGCATAAGTATTTGAATATCGCTTAAAACCAAAAAGGCACCTCTACGGTGCCTTCAGATTGCTGACAAAGGGTGATAAATGTGTTTTGTAGGGTGGATAAGCGCAGCGTCATCCACCATTTACGCCAGTGGTGTCGGATGACGCTGCGCTTATCTGACCTACGAAGAAGTTTGTCATCAGTCTCAAGGCACCTTTACGGTGCCTTTCTTTTAACCCTTATACACGCAACCGGCGGTACAGGTTTCTTTCACCATCACTGAACTTAGCAGCGGTACAAGCGGCTTCATTTCGTCCCAAATCCATTTTGCCAACACTTCGCTGGTTGGATTCTCAAGCCCAGGAATATCATTCAGATAGTAATGATCAAGCCTGTCATAAGTCGGTTTAAACGCCGCCTTCAGCTCAGAAAAATCCATAATCCAGCCGGTATACGGATCAACCTCGCCAGTGATTTCCAGGCGCACCATAAATGAATGACCATGTAAGCGACCGCATTTGTGGCCTTCTGGTACATGTGGCAGGTGGTGAGCGGCTTCGAAGGTAAAATCTTTAAACAGGGTGGTGGACATAATTAAGTCTCTTTCATACAAAATAACCGCGGCATAGTACAGGAAATGACTATTTCACGCATTAACTATACCTGCCAGGCGGGTGCCAACTCCCCCTGATAGTATTTTTCTTTCTGTTATCTTTTATTTTTCATTAAGTTAACTAATCACTTTTAACGTTATGGATTACCCGTAAAAGTGGTTAGTCGTTTTGGTTATTTGTTATTTCTATCCCTTCTTTAATTGTTATTATCGCGATGGTTACCCTTACACCATTCCCGTTTATTCGTTCGATATTAAAAACGGATCTTTTGCTACTGGAACTCACAACGCATGACAATTCAGGCCCCACCGACCGCACTGTTACCGCTAACCCCGGAGCAACTGGCACGCCTCCAGGCGGCGACGACAGATTTCTCGCAGACTCAACTGGCCTGGTTATCCGGCTATTTCTGGGGAATGATTAATCAACAACCTGGTACTGTTGCGGCAGCTCAACCTGCTGCGGCTGAAGTTCCGGTCATTACGCTGATTTCTGCATCGCAAACCGGTAACGCGCGCCGCGTCAGCGAACAACTGCGCGACGATTTACTGGCGGCTAAACTAAACGTTAACCTGGTTAACGCGGGCGACTATAAATTCAAACAAATTGCCCAGGAAAAACTGCTGATTGTTGTCACTTCAACGCAAGGCGAGGGCGAACCGCCGGAAGAAGCCGTGGCGTTGCACAAATTCCTGTTCTCGAAAAAGGCACCAAAACTGCCAGGCACTGCGTTTGCAGTCTTTAGCCTTGGCGACACCTCTTACGAATTCTTCTGCCAGTCGGGTAAAGATTTTGATAACAAACTCGCGGAACTCGGCGGTGAGCGCCTGTTGGATCGTGTGGATTGTGATGTCGAATTCCAGCCAGCCGCCGCGCAGTGGCGGGCAAAAATTGTCGACGTTCTGAAATCCCGCGTACCGGCAGAAACTCCGGCGCAAGCGGCAGTCACCGCCACGGGCGTTGCCAACGAAATCTTCACCAGCCCGTACAGCAAAGAAGCGCCGCTGACCGCAACGCTTGCGGTTAACCAGAAAATTACCGGTCGCGATTCTGAAAAAGACGTGCGTCACTTTGAGATTGACCTGGGTGATTCCGGTTTGCGTTACCAGCCGGGGGATGCGCTGGGCGTCTGGTACCAAAACGATCAAGCATTGGTGAAAGAGCTGGTCGAACTGCTGTGGCTGAAAGGCGATGAAAGCGTCACTGTCGATGGCAAAACTTTGCCACTGAGCGAAGCGCTGGAGTGGCATTTCGAGCTGACCATCAATACCGCCAACATCGTTGAGAAGTATGCGCAGGTTACCCGCAACGCCGCGTTGCTGGATCTGGTGGGTGATAAAACCAAATTGCAGCACTTTGCTCACAACACGCCGATTGTCGACATGGTGCGTTACGCGCCAGCGGAATTAACTGCTGAGCAGCTGATTGATTTACTGCGCCCGCTGACGCCGCGCCTGTACTCGATTGCTTCTTCGCAGGCTGAAGCGGAAAGCGAAGTGCACATTACCGTTGGCGTGGTGCGTTATGACATCGAAGGCCGCGCCCGTACCGGCGGTGCTTCTGGTTACCTTGCTGACCGCCTTGGAGAAGATGGCGAAGTACGTGTGTTCATCGAACATAACGATAACTTCCGCCTGCCTGCCAACCCAGAAACGCCGGTGATTATGATTGGCCCAGGCACCGGCATCGCACCATTCCGTGCCTTTATGCAGCAGCGTGAAAGTGATGGGGCAACCGGTAAAAACTGGCTGTTCTTCGGCAACCCGCACTTTACCGATGATTTCCTGTATCAGGTTGAATGGCAGCGTTACGTCAAAGATGGCCTGCTGACGAATATCGATCTGGCCTGGTCTCGCGACCAGCAACACAAAATATACGTACAAGATAAACTGCGCGAAAAAGGCGCGGAACTGTGGAGCTGGATTAAAGAAGGTGCCCACATTTACGTCTGCGGCGATGCGAATCGCATGGCTAAAGACGTTGAGCAGGTTTTACTGGAAGTGGTAGCCGAGTTCGGTGGCATGGATACCGAAACGGCCGATGAATTTTTAAGTGAGCTGCGCGTTGAGCGCCGTTATCAGCGAGATGTCTACTAATGAGCGAAAAACACCCAGGACCATTAGTGGTCGAAGGCAAACTGTCTGACGCCGAGCGCCTGAAACGCGAAAGCAATTACCTGCGCGGCACTATCAAAGAAGATTTGCAGGACGGGCTGACCGGTGGCTTCAGAGGCGACAACTTTTTGCTGATCCGCTTTCACGGCATGTATCAGCAGGATGACCGTGATATTCGTGCAGAACGTGCAGAACAAAAGCTCGAGCCGCGCCATGCGATGATGCTGCGCTGCCGTCTGCCGGGTGGGATTATCACCACCGAGCAATGGCGAGCGATTGATAAATTTGCCGAAGACAAAACCATTTACGGCAGCATTCGTCTGACTAACCGCCAGACTTTCCAGTTCCACGGCATTCTGAAAAAGAACGTGAAACCGGCACACGAAATGCTGCATGAAGTTGGGCTGGATGCGCTGGCAACCGCTAACGACGTGAACCGCAACGTGCTGTGTACCTCAAACCCGGTGGAGTCTGAACTGCACCAGGAAGCGTACGAATGGGCGAAAAAGCTTTCTGAACATCTGCTGCCGCGCACCCGTGCTTATGCCGAGATCTGGTGGGATCAAGAGAAAGTCGCCACCACCGACGAAGAGCCGATCCTCGGTGAAACGTATCTGCCGCGTAAGTTTAAAACCACGGTGGTGGTACCGCCGCAGAATGACGTCGATCTTCATGCCAATGACATGAACTTCATCGCCATTGCCAAAGACGGCAAGCTGGTGGGCTTCAACCTGCTGGTGGGTGGCGGTTTGTCCATCGAACACGGCAACAAAGCAACCTATGCCCGCACCGCGAGCGAGTTCGGTTACATTCCGCTTGAGCACACGCTGGCGGTGGCGGAAGCCGTTGTCACCACACAACGCGACTGGGGCAACCGTACCGATCGTAAAAATGCCAAGACCAAATACACCCTTGAGCGTGTTGGCGTGGAGGTGTTTAAAGCCGAAGTTGAACGCCGCGCAGGCATCAAATTCGAGCCGACTCGCGCGTATGAATTTACCGGACGTGGCGATCGTATTGGCTGGGTAAAAGGCATCGACGACAAATGGCACCTGACGCTGTTTATCGAAAATGGCCGTATCCTGGACTACCCGGACCGTCCGCTGAAAACCGGCCTGATGGCGATCGCGAAGATCCACAAAGGCGACTTCCGCCTGACGGCAAACCAGAACCTGATCGTCGCTGGTGTACCGGCCAGTGAAAAAGCAGCTATCGAGAAGATCGCCAAAGAAAGCGGCCTGATGAACGCGGTGAAACCACAGCGTGAAAACTCAATGGCCTGCGTTTCCTTCCCGACTTGCCCGCTGGCGATGGCCGAAGCTGAACGCTTCCTGCCGCAGTTTGTGACTAAAGTTGAAGAAGTGCTGGAAAAACACCAGGTGCCAGATGAACACATCGTCACCCGTGTTACCGGCTGCCCGAACGGCTGTGGCCGCGCGCTGCTGGCGGAAATCGGCCTGGTGGGCAAAGCGCCAGGCCGCTATAACCTGCATATTGGCGGTAACCGCATCGGCACGCGTATCCCGCGCATGTACCGTGAAAACATCACTGAGCCGGAAATTCTGGCCTCCATTGATGAGCTGGTCGGGCGCTGGGCGAAAGAGCGTGAAGCTGACGAAGGCTTCGGTGATTTCACCATCCGCGCCGGGATTATTCGCCCGGTACTGGACCCGGCCCGGGACTTGTGGGACTAGCACTATTCTTCTCCTTCTCCTGGGGGAGAAGGCCGGGATGAGGGCGTCTGGGCTTACTACGTGCGTCAGCACTCGACATGGGTCGCCCTCACCCTAACCCTCTCCCCAGGGAGAGGGAATACTATTTAGCGAGGTATCTATGCCTGTACTCGATCTAAAAGCGCTGAACGAACTCCCTAAAGTCGAGCGCATCATGGCGCTGGCGGAGGTCAACAGCCAGCTTGAAAAACTCAGCGCCGAACAGCGTGTCAGCTGGTCGCTGGAAAACTTGCCTGGTGAGTTTGTACTCTCCTCGAGTTTTGGGATTCAGGCTGCGGTGTCTCTGCACCTGGTCACCCAACAGTTCCCGGATATTCCGGTGATCCTCACCGACACCGGTTATCTGTTCCCGGAAACCTACCAGTTCATTGATGAACTCACCGATAAGCTGAAGCTGAATCTGCAAGTCTTTAGCGCGAAGGAAAGTGCCGCGTGGCAGGAAGCGCGTTACGGAAAACTGTGGGAACAGGGCGTTGAAGGCATTGAGAAATACAATGATATCAACAAAGTTGAGCCGATGAACCGTGCGCTGCGTGAACTCAACGGGCAAACCTGGTTTGCTGGTTTGCGCCGTGAACAATCGGGCAGCCGTGCCCATTTACCGGTGCTGGCGATTCAACGCGAAGTGTTTAAAATCCTGCCGATCATCGACTGGGACAACCGCCAGGTTTACCAATACCTCACCGCCAATGGCCTGAAATACCACCCGTTGTGGGATCAAGGCTACCTTTCCGTGGGCGATACCCACACCACGCGTAAGTGGGAAGAAGGCATGGCTGAAGAAGAGACGCGTTTCTTTGGGCTTAAGCGCGAGTGCGGTTTGCACGAGTAATTATCTGATTGTTGTATATAAAAAACCCTTCGCGCTATGCAGAAGGGCTTTTTATTGGTTAAACAAAGAATTAATGCTTCGCCTTAGCCAGCTCCTTCACCAATGGCAACATCACGCGCACTACGTCACGGCTGCGTTTTTCAATGCGCTGCGGTAGCCACTTATCCAGATATTGCTGGTTATCAATTAAGGCATTATGCCAACTGGTTCCATCGGGGAACGCTTTGCTTTTTACGCGTTGCTGATAGCCATCTTTCTTACCCAGCGACCAGTTGGTGGCTTCCACTGAAAGCACCGGGATCCCGGCTTTATCAAACACTTCAGCATCGTTACAGCAGGCAGTGCCTTTTGGATAATGGGCATTAAGTCCAGGATTGGTCGTGGCCTTAATATTTAACTGCCGTGCCAACGCTAATGCGCGGTCGCGTGTCATTTTAGTGACGGCGGTCGGCGTCGATTTACCGCTGTTGAAATAGAGCTTGTCGCCGACAATCAGACTATCGAGATTAATCACCAGCAGGGTGTTTTTCTTGTCGCTGGCACTCATGCGTTTCAGGATATCTTCCGCGCCCAACGAACCAAGTTCTTCACCGCTGGTGGCGATAAAACGGATGCCGTAGCGTGTTGGTATATCTTTCAGGTGGGTGGCAAGCTCCAGCATCACGCCCAGGCCTGAAGCATTATCATCCACGCCTTGTAGCGTTAAACCGCCAAGGTTGTTATTCACGTCGTTGTCATTGAGCGGCGAAAAAGTATCGAGATGCGCCATGATGATGATTTGCTGCGGTTCAATACCTTCACGAGCGGCGATCACCGAGCTTGCGCTGACGTTATGCCAGTTCTGATGACCGTCTTTGCTGGTGTAAAGGTAACGGGTGTTGAAGCGGCGAATATCGCTTTGGTAGCCAAGCTGGCTAAATTGTTGATTAAGGTAATCCGCGGCCATCATTTCCGCCGGGCTGCCTGTCATTCGGCCTGGGAAAACGGTCGCGATGTGGCGCGTTTGTTGGTCGGCAATGTTGCCCATCGTGGTTGCGTTGGCAAACGCAGGCAAGGTACAGCAAATTCCTAACGCCAGGCTGGTAAGCGTTTGGCGCAATGCGGAAAACATAGTGAGTCCCTTTTAAACCGGAAAATTTTTTGCCTGCATAGTATGAAACTGTGATGGAGACTACACAATTTCTATCGTTCCGAAACCCAGGATAATTCGAGGGTTAAGCACATTTTGTCATTTGCTTTTGCATCTCGTTATTCTTTTGTGGAACTAGTCATTCCAATTAGTAATTTCATAACAAATCAACCTCAGCCGTATAGTCCCTGCATGAATTTAAAACGGCGGGCCATGACCCACCGTACTAAACCTCGGTTAAGGGAAGGTTATGGACCAAAAACGACTCACACACTTACGGCAACTGGAGGCAGAAAGCATCCATATCATCCGTGAGGTTGCCGCCGAATTTTCCAATCCGGTAATGATGTATTCCATCGGTAAAGACTCATCGGTGATGTTGCATTTGGCCCGTAAAGCCTTTTATCCAGGCACACTTCCGTTCCCGCTGCTGCATGTCGACACCGGCTGGAAATTCCGCGAAATGTACGATTTCCGTGACCGTACCGCGAAGAATTACGGTTTTGAATTGTTGGTGCATAAAAACCCGGAAGGGGTGGCGATGGGCATTAACCCCTTCGTGCATGGCAGCGCCAAACATACTGACATCATGAAAACCGAGGGCCTGAAGCAGGCGCTGAGCAAATACGGTTTTGATGCCGCCTTTGGTGGCGCTCGTCGTGACGAAGAAAAATCACGCGCTAAAGAACGTATCTATTCATTCCGTGACCGCTTCCATCGCTGGGACCCAAAAAACCAGCGCCCTGAACTGTGGCACAACTACAACGGCCAGATTAATAAAGGCGAAAGCATTCGTGTGTTCCCGCTTTCCAACTGGACCGAACTGGATATCTGGCAGTACATCTTCCTGGAAAATATCGAAATCGTGCCGCTGTATCTGGCAGCACCGCGCCCGGTTCTTGAGCGCGATGGCATGCTGCTGATGGTGGATGACGACCGCATCGATTTGCAGCCAGGTGAAGTGATTGAGCAGAAAATGGTGCGCTTCCGTACCCTGGGCTGCTGGCCGCTAACCGGTGCCGTTGAATCCGAGGCGCAGACGCTGCCGGAAATCATCGAAGAGATGCTGGTTTCGACCACCAGTGAACGTCAAGGGCGGGCAATTGACCGCGACCAGGCAGGCTCCATGG
>NZ_JAHWLU010000033.1:0-42924 GCF_022134725.1 Buttiauxella sp. S19-1 | reverse complement strand
GAACAGACTAAGCATGTCAGTTCCGGCAACCGCAAATCGTTGGCCACCTGATGACGAATTTTTTTCAGATATTTCAATGTGTAGGCAGGGGTTCTAATCGACCGAATGACCAGATATAGCATCGGCAAACCAATGATATTCCCCACTAACATACCCTGATAGTTGATTAATGTTCGGGTCGTGAAAGGGCTGACATACATCATGGACGGATTCATCCCGAATAACCCTAAATAGAGCTCGGCATGAAAATAATTAAGAAATAGCGTAGCGTTAACCACTACCAGCCAAAAAATGCGTTGCCACGTCAGGTTATATCGCCCAAAACTTGCGCGGCCTCTTTTACCAGTAAAGTAATAGTACCCCGCGCAACAGATCGCTACTGAGGTAAAATAGTGCAGTATCGACATTAACGCGGGTTCTAAACCACGGTCCGGGTAAACGCGGTAAAAGATACACAGAATGATCCCGGGCAGTGCCTTAAAACCATAAATCACCGTCAGGATGGTGGTGAGAGCCATGTTCAGATAAAAGAACGGGATTTCAAAGCCATCCACCGTGCCATAGGTGCTCAAATACTGGGTGATGGGGTAGAGCATAAACGGTAGCACCAGGGGCAACGCCCACCATTTATCTTTATATCTGTTATATGCTGTAGAAAGTTTCATCATCAATGTTAGCTTTTCTTCACTAAATCCAGGTTTTGGAGTGATTCACAAGCATCCATTGCTTAAGAATGAGTATTTTGCTACTCGGTTGTGCTAATTCTTTACTGCTCTTCGTTTTTAAGTGCCGATTAACTCGGCAATGTCATCTCTATTTCATCATAAAATGTGATGCTATTTTTTCCTCGATTTTTGATGTAATACATCGCGACATCCGCTTTTTTAAGCAAAGTGGCGACATCATTACCATGCTCCGGGTAAATGGAGATGCCAATGCTGGCAGAGATAAAATCTACGCTAGTGGCTGAAAGCTCATAGTTATCAGCAATCCGCGCAAGCAACTTATTCGCCAGTTGAATAACCACTTGTTTATCTTTTTGACAAACGACGACAATAAATTCGTCACCGCCAATTCTGGCGACAAAGCCTTCGCGACTGATATTTTCTTTGAGGGTTTGTGAAATTTTCACCAGCAGTTCATCCCCCACCGCATGACCCCAGACGTCGTTGACGCGTTTAAACCCATCCAGGTCGATAAACATGATAAACAACAGGTCTGTCTGGTTGGTGAAAAGGGTATTCAGATGTTTTTGCAGATACAGCCGATTGGGCAATTGCGTTAATGAATCATGCTGTGTCATTTGTTTAAGCTGCAAGTTCTTTTTAATTAACTCGCGCTTGAGTAGTTCATTACTTAAATGTTCTTTAAAATTAACAAACCAAATAAATATTGCCAGCAGAAATACCAGCGCGACAAGTACGATCAATGTCATGGCGATGGTATTTTCGATATAGTCATCCTTAGGCATTGATGACATCGGAATAGAGCCCATGTTGATGTCACATGACCCTAAAAAGTGCATGATGGCGACACCACAACACAACGTAAGAGTGGCACTTAGTCGATAGAAGTTGGCATAAATATCATTTTTGTTGGTAATGACCAACATGAGATGGGTCAGGCGCAACATGACTAACGATGTGATAAAAATCGCAATCAACGACAGGATGATTTTAGTATTGCTGACGTACCAATCGCCTGCATTGATGATAGCGGCCATCCCCAAATAGTGCATAGAAGCGGCTGTCGCAGAAAAGATTAAAGCAGGCAGAAGATAGTGTTGCCCACGCAGTCTTTTGAATAAAAAACACACAAACCCCAGCGAGCAACCGACTATAGCGATCAGCAATGAGGCCAGTGTTTTTTGAATGTTATAATTAATAACGTGGCTATGATGATGTGCCTGTATCACCATATAGTGCAAAACCCATATCCCGCAGCCCATTGTTGGGCCACTAAATAAAGGCCAGCAATAATGTTTTTTACGCGCGCCTGCTTTACATAGCCAAAAAGAGACATAAAAAGCTATGCCCGAAATAATTATAGCGAGTAAAACTAATGAAATATCATAATTAAATAACATATTTAACTTAAAATTTACTCTCAGGAGGCATGCTTATTTATTATAAACTGAATTATCCCGCAGCGTAATAGCGTTATGTAATAGCTTTGTACTTAGGTAGGATAAATATCACCTTGGCACCAGGGGGCAATATTATCCTGGGCAAATCTTACTCGTCCTCAGGCAACATGTACTTCTGGCAGTATAAATAGGGAATACCTTCGCGGGTGATGAGATCGGCATCTTTGTTCAGGGTAAAGATATCGATATCTGTCACGCCAGCACTTTTGAGATAAAAGTCAGGGAGGAATTGCTGGAGTACCCCTGAAGGCGCGGTTTCGCGGTTTGATACGATTATCTGGCGAGATACCCAGACAGGGCTGAGCCCATAATCCGCATGGGTAAAGAGGATGGTTCGCTGGACGGTATACTCCTCCTGGGCACTTACATTAATGATGCCGTTAATGTGGGCAATGCCTTTGCCGTCGCCGGATTTAAAATCGATAATCCCACGGAAAGAAGCCTTATCTCTGTTTATCTGTAACGTCGCACGGCAGACGAGATTGTGTCGTGCGTCATTGGGCGGTTGATAAAGATACACCGCCAGGCCGGTTACAATCGCGACGCAGACTAAAAAAATGACGCGCGTCTGGGTTCGGAGTGAGGAGATCGCGGTGAATATCTTCATTGACTATCGTACCGAGGATAATAGACGGATTGGCAGGAATTACCGCGTGATAACTCCATACTGGTGGTGCATAGAATGACTGAAATATTTTTTGTTTCTGGATACGCAGTGATATAGAGGTAGTTATCGTCCTGGCACATATCAGGATGTTGCTGGATGAATTCCTTATGGCGGAGATGATTACTGGAATCTCCATTGAAAAAGTAATGGCATTGTCCATCATATTTCATTGGCGAAACATAGCCGGAAAAATATTGTTCGTTGAATACGCGGGGATAGATAATGATGCCGATGATTATCACGGTGGCGATAATCATCCACCATTCCGTCAGATTTAAAATAGAACGCTTATCATTTGTCGCTTTATAAGGTAGCGATTCAGTAATGGTTTCTGAGGGTGATGGTTCCGGTTGTGCTTCTGGCACTGGGTCCTGCTGTTCTTCCACGCTTATTTCTCGCTGGATGATAAGACCCTTACGTGGAACCGTGGTGATTATTTGTTTCTCAACATTCATTTGCGCAAAAGTTTTTCGCAAAGAAAGAATGCTTTGATAAAACGCGTTAAAACTCACCTGCCTGTGGCTTTCTCCCCATGCGAACGCGAGCAACTCATTCTGCGTGACAATGGCACCATGGTTTCTGAGCAGCAACAAAAGGCATAACGCAGCAGTTGGCTTGAGTTTTATCTGTTCGTGGCTATCCATATGCACCAGAGACTGCTTTGCAGGGATGAATAGTATTTTATTTTCAATGAGATAAAACAGATTATCTGCTTCGGGCATGCTCGTTAACTCAGGCTGGTATTTACACGTGTCATTATAAGCATATTGGTGCAGGGAATAACCTTATGTTTCATCTGACCTGCACCGCGTTGCGCTTTATTTCAGCTATTCACAATACTACTAACAAATAACACACACATAACGAACATTAAAACTAGCTTTAAATCAATGTGTTACATATTTTTAGGTTTTCTTTTTTAATTGCAAAGAGAAAGATCCCGCCGCAAAGATGAAAAACATTACGTTAAACCCGCAGATAAATATACTCAGACACATAACGGCATAAAAGTTGACACCTGGAAGATGTTCTTCACGGTCAATGCACTCGATTGTGCCGCTAGAATATAATACCTGAGTGTTTTACTCGCCTTTACTCACCGCTAAATACCTCTGTTTATAACAATGGGTGAGTTATTGCGTATTATTTTACCAGGTAAACTATAAGTTTGATCATTTAAAGTCGCCTGGCAGCGACCTTAAAAACGTTGGCTTATTAAGTGCAGGTTTGCCCTTATATCCTATATTGATATAAGTGAAGAGTAATGAGTTATCAAATTGCTTAAGGGCAGTCTCCTTCACTCAGTGAATGGAGATAATCTATATCCACAATCTAAGTAAGAGAAATTGATGTCCAGCCTTAACGTAGATGAATCGGTCATGCTCATTGGCGATGAATTAAAAAGATCGGAAAATGCGTATTTTTCGTTGCGAAAAAAACGTCAGCGCATTGAGCTAAGAAAGGACGGCAATTTATTTTTCCTGGAGAAAGGAACAGTCTCCGTATACCGAGTCGAAAATGATCTCGTCACGATAAGCCTCGCAGCTCCAGCAATACTTGGTCTGGCGCAGATGCGTAGTGAAGTGGCGTCGCATTATTTACGATGTGATTCTGACTGTGAAATGTGGGTCATGAGCACCGCGAATGCCAATGAGCTGCTGACGAAAAAGAGCTTATGGATTCACGCGTTTGATATTTTAACCAGCCATCTTCAGCGCTACTTCCAGCGTGAAAATATGCGTTCTCATAAAACTATCCGCGAAATTGTGACGGAACATGTGAAGCATATTTGGTCTCTTGAACCTGAGATCCGCGAAAAAACCTCGGTATATACCTTTATCCTGAGCCGCAACCATATCTCGCGCAGCGCGATTCATAAGGTTTTGCAGGAGTTAGTGAACGAGGAGAAATTGTCTTTGAATCGTGGGAAGTTGGCGTCTTGTAATTTTAATTCGTAATGTCGGGGGCGCAACACCTTCCCGACCTACGATTCTGGTAAAAAACCGCAACGTTACCCGTTGCGGTTTTTTTATTATCTTTCCCGTAATGCCTCAGCCTTTGCCCGAATAATCGGCTTCAGCAGATAACTCAGAATCGACTTCTTACCCGTCAGAATATCAACCGTCGCCACCATCCCCGGAATAATCAACATCGGGTGCTCTTTGCTCCCAAGGTAATTCTTATCGGTTCGCAGGCGCGCAACGTAGTAACTGTGGCCTTGCTTATCGGTGACGGTATCCGGGCTAATTTGCACCAGCTCACCGTTCAGGCCGCCATACGTGGTGTAATCGTAAGCGGTGAATTTCACCACTGCATGCTGTCCTGGGTGCAGGAAGGCGATATCGCGCGGCTGAATTTTCACTTCAATCAGCAACTTGTCATCAAGCGGAACAATCTCAACCAAATCACTGCCTGGCTGGATAACCCCGCCAATGGTATTCACCATCACCTGCTGCACAATACCGCGCACCGGTGAAACCACCATGGTGCGGTTCACCCGGTCTTCCAGTGCTTTGCCCGTTGCTTCGGCTTTACTCAGGTTAGTGCGCGCTTCATTGAGTTGCGATAACGCATCGCTCTGGAAGCGGTTACGGCTTTCACCAATCTTGTTCTCAATCTCTTTCGCTTCCGACGCAGACTTCGGCAGGGAAAGCGTAATAGAGTCCAGCATCCCTTTAGTTTCTACTTCGGTGCGGCGTAAACGCAGGATCTCGACTTTAGAAATCGCGCCAGACGCCAGCAACGGCTCAGACATTTTGATCTCTTGTTGTAGCAAACCGAGACTGTGTTTGTACTGATCCTGTTTCGACTTGAGGTCGCGCAGTTCCTGTTGTTTTTGCACCAGTTGTTCTTGCAAGCCTTCAATCTCATTCTGGAACTGGCGGTGACGGCTGTTAAACAAATCAACTTCGCCACGCGCCACTTGTGGGGCGAGCTTGACGATGTCATCTGAAATCACAAAGTCTTTGTCCTCCGCTTCTGCGGTCAGACGGTCAATCTTCGCCTGTAAGCCGAGCTTGTCCGCTTCGGTTTCGCCGACGTTTGACGCAAATCGCGTATCATCCAGGTGCAGCAGCGGTGTTCCGGCTTCAACGATTTGCCCTTCATGAACAAACAGTTCCGTAACAATACCGCCTTCTAAGTTTTGGATTTTTTGCAGACGAGAAGAAGGGATGGCCTTGCCTTCGCCACGCGTCACTTCGTCCAGCCTGGCGAAACCCGCCCAAATGAATGCCAGCACCACTAATGCCAGAATCGTCCATAGCGTCAGGCGGATAACACGCGGGGAATCATCAATAAGTGCATGACTTACCTCATTAATATTGTCAGCCTGATTTTCATCGCGCCCCTGAAAATAGCGGCGCAGCGGCTCACGATAACGGGAAATTAACTCAGCGAGACGCATTGATTTGCCCCTTCTTCAGCGCATCCATCACAATGGCTTTCGGGCCATCGGCAATAATGCGTCCTTTATCTACAATTATCAGGCGATCAACCAGCGTCAGCATCGACGCCCGGTGAGTCACCAGTAACAAGGTTTTATCGGCAACAAACGGCACCAGCGCCTGTTTAATCTTGTCTTCACTGGTGTTGTCCATTGAACTGGTCGGCTCATCGAGCAACAAAACTGGCGGCTCGAGTAACAATGCTCGTGCCAGCGCCACCGCCTGGCGTTGCCCGCCGGATAACTGCATCCCGCGTTCACCCACTTGCAGGTTGTAGCCATCAGGGTGAATGCGTGCGAACTCGCTCACGCCCGCAATCTCAGCGGCGCGCAGCATAGTTTCGTCATCGACATAACGCGCACCAGTGACCAGGTTATCGCGCAGCGTGCCATTAAATAGCTGAATATCTTGAGGAACGTAGCCAATGCTATGGCGCAGGTCGTTAACGTCCAGCTGGCGGGCGTCGACATCATCAATCAAAATATTGCCGCTGGAAGGCTGGTAAAGGTTGATGATGAGCTTGCTGATGGAGCTTTTGCCGGAACCGCTACGGCCAATAATACCGACGCGTTCGCCCGGTTGAATGGTCAGGTTTATCTTGTGCAGCGACGGGTTTTTCTGCTCGGGATAACTGAAATCGACGTCTTTAAACTCAATGCTGCCACGGAAGTTTTCGCGTTTCAGCGGATGCTCATGCTCGCGGCGTTCTTGCGGCATCGACATCATTTTTTCTGTGCTGTTGATGGTCAGTCGCGCCTGCTGATAACGGGCAATTAAACCGGTGAGTTGCCCCATTGGCATCAGCGCGCGGCCATTCAGCATGTAGCAGGCAATCAGGCCACCCATACTCAACTTGCCGCCAATAATCATATACACGCCAACAATAATCATCAGCACGCCGGACATTTGCTGGAACCAACCGGTCAGGTTACTGGCAAAACTCGACAGCGTTTTGACGCGCAATTCCAGGCGGCTTAAGCTGCCAAGCGTCTGTTCCCACTGGTACTGGCGCTCGCTCTGGGCGTTGTTCACTTTAATCGCATCAAGGCCGCTGAGTGTTTCAATCAGCAATGCCTGGCGTTCGCTGGCCAGGCTCATGGTTTTGGCAACGGCGGCATTCACCGGTTTCTGCAACGCCCAACTGATCAGCAGCGCGATAGGGAAGGTGAGCAGCGGGATCCACGCCAGCGAGCCGCCGATAATCGCGATCACCAGCAACAGCACCAGCGTAAACGGCAAGTCGATAAGCGTGGTCAGCGTCAGCGAAGAGAGGAAATCGCGCAGCGACTGAAATTCATGAATATTCTGTGCAAAGCTGCCGACTCGCGCCGGGCGGGCTTTCATCTCCATGCCGGTAATGCGCTCAAAAAGCGTGGCAGAGATAATCAGGTCACTCTTTTTCCCGGCAATATCGAGACAAATACCGCGCAGCATTTTTAAGATCAAATCAAACACGAACGCCAGGCAAATACCGACCGCCAACACCCATAACGTCACCGTGGCATGGTTCGGCACCACGCGGTCATACACGTTCATGGTGAACAGCGGCGTGCCCAACGCGATCAGGTTGATCAGCAAACTGGCGAGCACCGCATCCATATACAGATAACGCGACAGCATCAGCGTATCTTTGAACCAGGATTTGGTGCGCGGCAAGAAGGATTCAGACTGCAAATCAAACTCATGGCGCGGATGGGCAAAAATCACCTGTCCGGTGTAGCTTTCTTCAAGGATTGACGCATCAACGCGAATTTCACCACCTTCGCTTTCGCTTGGCATCACACGCGCGGAACCATCGGCGTTCCAGCCGAGCAATACCGCAGCTCCACCCTCGCGCAGCATCAGAATCGCCGGTAGCGACATGACCGGGATTTTATTAAGCGTGCGTTTAATGATGCGCGCTTTTAACCCGGCACGTGCCGCAGCACGCGGCAAAATGGTCAGCGTCAGGCGGTCGTTCTCCAGCGGCAAGCCACTGCTTAAAGTTGAACGGCTTGCCGATTTACCATGCAAAGTGCAAAGCACCAGCAGGCAATCGAGTAGGGGATCGTCATGGCGGCTGCGCGGATCATGATAATGCGACTCCTCCAGTGGAGGAGCCTCTGTCATTGTATTCATGGGTTCAACTTGTAAATTCATTGATGAGTTTTGTCGGATGAACGAAATAATTTTTGTCGGATGACGCTGCGCTTATCCGACCTACGTGAAACATTTTTGTCGGGTGGATGACGCTGCGCTTATCCGACCTACGTGAAACATTTTTGTCGGGTGGATGACGCTGCGCTTATCCGACCTACGTGAAACATTTTTGTCGGGTGGATGACGCTGCGCTTATCCGACCTACGCGAAACATTTTTGTAGGGTGGATAAGCGCAGCGTCATCCACCATTGAACGCGAAATTAATTAAGTTCTGGCAACGTATTATTACTCGCCGAATCAATTGGCTGAGCTGCTGGCGTTGGGCTAACTTTCAGGTCTTTTAATAATTCACCCATGCGCGCGGAAATTCGGTAGCCGGACGATATTTCCAGATAACGTAATTCAACCAGGCGGCGTTTAGATGAGAACACTTCGTTTTCACTGTCTAATAAATCCAGCAGTGTTCGTTCGCCGAGGCTGAATTGATCCTGATAAGCGGTACGCACTTTTACACTGCGGTCGGCATATTCTGCCGCTGCCGGTAATTGGTCGCGGGCATTTTTTAATGCCGTCCATGCCAGGCCAATTTCCTGATTCATTTGGCGCAGCGTGTTATTTCTCACGTCCTGTGCTTGTTTTTGCAAATAAGCACGGGAATCCATCGTGGCTTTATCGCTACCGCCCTGGTACAAGTTGTAATGCAGTTTCACCATCGCTTGCCACTCTTCGGCATGGGCACGCGTGGTATCGGTATCGTTACTCACGCTATGGGCAAGGGAAACATCAACACGCGGATAAAACGTTGATTTTGAAGCTTCATATTGCTGATGGGCGGCTTCAATATCGGCGTTAGCCGATTTCAACAGCGGGTTGTTGGCTTCCATCACCTGTTTAGCGTCCTTCAGGGATTTCGGCAGCTCAGCCGCAATATTCTCAGGCAAGCTCAGGTTTTCTGGCTCTCTGCCAGTCACGCTGGTAAACGATGTTTTGGCATCTTCAAGGTTGGTCTGCTCAGTCAGTAAATTGTTTTGAGCCTGTGCCAGACGAGCTTCTGCCTGCATTAAGTCGCCAGAACGCCCCACGCCTTGATCGGTGCGCAAACGAATCTGGTCGTAGATACGTTCATGGTTGGCTAAATCGTCTTGCGCCAAATGAACATATTCTTCGCGTTGCAACACATCGAGATAAGCCTGAACCACTTCTAATGCCGTGGTTTCGCTAATATTCATCACGCTAAAGGCGCGCGAATCAACGGTGGCTTTCTGGCGGCCCACTTCACTGGTGGTGGCAAAGCCGTCGAAGACATTCTGGTCAAGACTGACGGTGGCATCATTCGGGGAAAGATTCATCCCGTTATTATCACCACCGGCACGTGTCGTCGCGTCATCGAGGTTCTTTTGACCCGCTTCGGCATTTAAATTTAAAGAAGGGAGATAACCGCCGCGTGCCGCACGTAAATCTTGTTCCGCCGAATAGCGGCTATTTACCGAAGCGTTCACTTCTGGATGAGTGGATAACGCTTGCTTGACGGTATTCGGTAAGCTTTCTGCATTAACAGAATGTACAGATAAACAACCCAGGATAAAAACAAAAAACTTCTTCATTTTATGAAGCCTTATTACATGCGTTAACGATATCCCTATATCACGCTTTATATCCCCTTCATTCTTCGAGCTGCATATGTGTTGGCTGCGTTCACTCACCCGAATCACTTACCTTAGTAAGCTCATCGGGATTCCCTCGCTTGCCGCCTTCATGCAACTCGAATTATTTTGGGGAATTCCATTTCTGTTTTTAACACGAAACATCATATCAATTAACACGCGGTGTTTATCTGTCAGGCATTAAACAGACTTTCATTCGAAATGAAATTTAATGTTCTGTAATGTGATGTTTCACTTTGTGTCATTTTTGATTATATTTAGAACTCAGTCAAGCGCACGATAATAGAATTCTAATAACTGTGTTTTTTTCTACATTTATAAATTAGCGCCAAATGAGCAATGTCCATTAATGGGCATTTATGGCTATATTTGGCGATATTTAGTGAATGAAAGAATAATGTTATTAATTATTTAAATTATCGAAAAACAATACTAATAAAATCCAAAATAATTCGAGAGGGTACGGTGAGCAATTTACTCGGTGTAATCAAAGCAGTCATTGGTCAGGTTTATGTCATCGAAGCCGATGGCTCACAGCGTCTCTTGAAAGAAGGTGACAGAATCTACAGTGGTGAGGAAATTGTCACGGGTGCCAGCGGGGCGGTTAGCGTCGCTTTACCGGATGGTAAAACGCTGGATCTTGGGCGTAATAGCCACTGGACAGAGCATGGCCTGAATGCGGTAAGCAGCGCCGCACATGACACGCAAGATGTCGCCGCCCTGCAAAAAGCTATTGCCGACGGTGCTGACCCAACACAATCATTAGAAGCGACCGCCGCGGGTAACCAAACGCCCGTGCAAATTGAAGGCGGTGGTGGCGGCCATACTCTGGTGCAATTAGATTTAACCGCGCAGATTGTTGATCCAACAGCCGGTTTTAATACTCAGGGGCTGGGCGCGCCGACCTGGGAACATAACTTACCTGAAGGCGGCTTAAACGCTGGCTCACCTCCGGTTCTACCTCCGCAGGTTCACATCGACGAATTCGCGGGCAACGACGGTTACGTTAACAAAAATGAAATAAACCACGCCCACATTAGCGGCACCAGTAACCAGAAACATGTCACGCTGACTTTCACTGATAGCCAAAAAAACACATTGACGTTTGAGGTGGATGTTAAAGACGGGCACTGGACGGCGGACCCCGATTTAACCGCTCTTGCGGAAGGCGAAATTAACGTTATCGCCACGGCTACGGATATCTCCGGTCGCACCGCGCAAAGCACTACCGATGCGCTGATTGATACCGTCGACCTGCACGACACCATCACCATTGATGATGTTACCGCTGATAACGTGATTAATATCGCTGAATCCCATGAAGCGAAAACCTCCGTTCACGGCACCGTCGGCGGGGATGCCAAACCAGGCGATAAAATTACCCTGTTGGTGAATGGCCACGAATATAGCGACGTGGTTATCGACCTCGGGAATGGCGCACTGGGTTATCGCATCGACGTATTAACCCCAGACTTGCTGACTGACCCAAATATTCACGCCACCGTCACCTCAACTGATGAAGCCGGAAACACCACTCAGGCGTCGAGCGATCACCATGTTGATCTCGATTTCGATATTCATAATTCGATTACTATCGAAACCATTGCCAACGATGACATCGTCAACCGCAACGAATCGCGTATGCCGACGATGGTGACCGGTGTTGTGGGCGGTGATGCGCAAGCAGGCGACCCGGTAACGGTGACCGTCGGTGGCCGAGATTTCCACGGCGTGGTGGTCAACGATAACGGCCAGTTGCGCTATGAAATCCCGGTACCGAGCAGTCTGTTGCAAGAAGGCAATAACGACATTCAGGTACAGGTAACCAGCCATGATGCGGCGGGTAACGAAGCCACGGCAATCGAACACAAGAACCTGGTGCTCGACACCCAGGCTGAAGCCACCGTCACCATTGATAGTGTCACCAAAGACAACGTTCTTAATCACAGTGAACTGGACGCCGCAAAGCAGTGGGTTCACGGCACCGTCGGGGGCGATGCCCGCGAAGGTGATGCCATTGATCTGGAAATTAACGGTAAGCATTACAGCGGAAAAGTCATCTACATCAGCCCGAATCAACTCGGTTACCAGATAGCGGTCGAGCCACACGACTTTAGCAATAACAAGGGTGAAGTGGACGGCTTTGTGAAAGTCAGCGTTAGCGTTATTTCGCACGATGCCGTTGATAACGAAGTGATTGAAAAAACACAACATAAAGTTCAAATCGACAACCACGCTAACGCCACGATCACCATTGATGATGTCACTAAAGACAACGTGCTTAATCACGATGAACTGAATGCGGCGAAACAGTTTGTCCACGGCAATGTCGGCGGCGATGCGCGAGTGGGAGATGTGGTCGACCTTGATATTCGCGGCAACCATTTCACCGGCACCGTGGTGGATTTCGGTAATGGGGAATTAGGCTATAACATTGAAGTCGACTCTGCGGCGTTTAGCCGTAATCAGGGGGAAATCGACAGCAAAGTTAAAGTCCATGCCACCATTAAATCCCACGATGATGTGGGTAACGTGACCATTCAGACCACCGAACACACGGTTTATATTGATAACCACGCTAACGCCACCATCACCATTGACGCGGTCACTAAAGATAACATCCTCAATCATGATGAGCTGGCAGCGAAAACCCAGTTTATTCATGGCGTGGTCGGCGGTGATGCCCGTGAAGGGGATGTGGTTGATCTGGTGATTAACGGCACGCATTTCCGTGGCGAAGTGATTGCCATCGGCAATGATCAACTGGGCTATAACATCCCGGTCAACCCGCGCGTATTCAGCGATAACAAAGGTGAAGTGGACGGCTTTGTCAAAGTGATTGCCAGCGTCAAAGCACACGACGCTGCGGGTAACGAAGTGGTGGAAACCACGGAATATAAAGTTCAGATCGACAACCACGCCAATGCCACCATCACCATTGAGGATCTGACTGACGATAACATCCTCAACCACAATGAACTGAGCGCGCCGAAGTGGTGGGTGCACGGTGTGGTGGATGGTGATGCGGCGGTTAACGATCGCGTTGATATTGACATTAATGGCAATCATTTTACCGGGGAAGTGTTTGATATCGGCAATGGTACATTGGGTTACCGCATTCCGGTTGATTCGCGAATTTTCAGCAATAACAAAGGTGAAGTGGACGACAGCGTCAATGTGCACGCCAAAGTGACCTCCCACGATGCCGCGGGCAACGTGACCATTCAGACCACCGATCACACGGTTTATATTGATAACCACGCCAACGCCACGCTGACCATTGACGATGTCACCGCAGACAATATCCTCAACCACGCTGAACTGGATGAGAAAGAGCACATCATCAGTGGCGTTGGCGGTGGCGATGCGAAGCCGGGAGATGAAGTGGTCATTGAAGTTAACGGTATGAAATTCACCGGCTACCTCGAAAATGACCTGAGCTACCATATTGCCGTACCGTCGGCGCAGTTCGCTGATAATAACGGTAAGATCGATGAAAACCTTACGTTCAAAGCGACAATTACTTCCCATGATCTTGCGCATAACGAAATTGTCGTTACCACCACGCACACACTGCATATTGATAACTTTGCGGTAAACGATTTCACCATCGATACCGTGGCGGGCGAAGACTGGGTTAGCAAAGCGGAATCTCAACAGCCTGTCATCATTCGCGGCGATGTCACCGGCGTGGATGCCAAAGATGGCGATCCGGTCGTGGTGCGGGTAGCAGGTGTGGAATATTCAGGTGAGGTGAAAACCGACGCTGGCGGCCATCTGTATTACGAAGTTTCGCTGCCTGCGGGCACGCTTCATGATGGGCTCGTCAATGTGGAAGTGTCTGTCACCAGCCACGATGCGCTCGACAATTATGTCACCACCACGCACACGCACGATATTGCGGTCGACACTAAAGCGGCAGCCAGCATTCATATTGATAAAGTGACGGTTGATAACGTGCTTAATCACGACGAACTGGCGCAGCCCAAAGTGATGATCACGGGTTGGGTGGATGGCGATGCCGCAGTCGGTGATAAGATTGTTATCGAGGTTCATGGCATTCCCTATCCAGGCAAAGTCATTGCTCTGGATAACGGTAAAATTGGCTTCCGTATTGAAGTTGATAGCGGCTCGTTCAGTGATAATTACGGCAAGATTGATACCGATGTGACCTTTAAAGCCACGATCACCTCCCACGACATTTTGGATAACGAAGTCACCAAAACCACCACTCACACCGTCCATATTGATAACCACGCCGTAGGCAATGCGACCATTGATCTGGTGACCGGCGATAACGTTATTAACCACCTCGAATCAAAACAGCAGCACACACACATCACGGGCACCATTACCGGCGAAATTAATGTTGGCGATAAAGTCTTCATCACCGTCAATAACATCAGCTATGAAACCACGGTCATCCAGCTGCCCCATCAAAACGGGGCGTTGGGCTACAGCCTGGATGTGGTCACCAAAGATCTGCTGGCCGACCCTTACCCAACGGTTCATGTGGTGGCGCACGATGCTGCCGGTAACGAAAATCACATCGACGTGACCTACCAGGTCGATATTGATCTGCAAGCGGAAGCGACGATTAACATCGATCCGGTAGCCGGCGACGATAAGATCAACGCTGATGAATCAACTCACGAATTCACCACGGTATCCGGCACCGTCGGCGGCGATGTTAAAGAAGGGGATTATGTCCACCTGGTGATTAACGGCAATGAGCTGACGGCGAAAGTGACCAAAGACGGCAATGGTAATCTGGTGTGGACCAAAGAGGTCAGCACCCACGACCTGATGGTTGATCCGCACTTTACCGCTTCTGTCACCGCCACTGATAACGCCAATAACGTGGCTACCGCGCAGGCGGACAGGACAGTGGAGGTTGATACCAAAGTTGAAGCGGTGATCACCATTGATAAGGTTTCGGGAGATGACACCTTAAATGGTGAAGAGCTCAACCATCACTACACGCTGGTGAGCGGCACGCTGAGCGGTGAAATGAAGCCGGGCGACGAAGTGGTATTGAAGATCAACGGCCATGATTACCCAGGAAAAGTTGAGCAGGATGCTAATGGCGACATGGTTTACCACATCCTGGTAGAAACTACCGATCTTCATCAGGACCCGAATATTCACGCCAGCATCACGGTGGAAGATGATGCACACAACGTCGCTACTGCCACCGCATATCGGCCAATAAATATCGACGATCATGCCGATGCTTCGCTGACCATCAACACGGTTTCTGGCGACGATACTCTTAACCAACTGGATCAAAAATACCCGACCACTACCGTTTACGGCAGCGTGGGTGGCGAAGTCCATCAAGGCGATGTGGTACATGTTTTCGTCAATGGCCATGAATACACCGTCAAAGTTGAACCGCAGAAGTATCTCAATGGCGGCCTCGGTTATTCCGTTGAGGTGAAAACCTCCGGTTTGGTGGCCGACGGGCATATCGAAGCCTTCGTCAGCACCGTGGACAACGCCGGAAACACCATCACGGTACATGCCGATCACGACGTCAAACACGACGACCAGGCAGTTGCCACCATCACCATTGACAAGGTGACTGACGACGATGTGATTAATAATGCCGAAGCGCACCAGCCGCACACCACCATCACCGGTCAGGTGACGGGTGACGTTCATCTGGGGGATCAGGTCACTCTGGATGTTAACGGGGTGCACTACTACGGCGATGTTATCGATCTCGGGACTAAGGGCCTCGGTTACAGCATTGAAGTCAGCACCGATGATCTGATTTCTAAAGAGAACCCGACAATACATGCCTCGGTCACCGGCTACGATGAGGTGGGTAACACCGTGCTGGCTGAAGCCGACCATGATGTGGGCGTTGATACGCGTGCCGATGTCCACATTACGGACGATAGAGCCGATGGTGATAACGAAAACGGACCTGACCATTATTACGTGACGGGGCGTGTCACAGGCCTGGATGTGCAGGAGCATGACCATGTTCTGATAACCATTGGTGATAAGACCTTTGACACCGAAGTGATCAAACTCAAGGGCGGTGGTTTAGGGTTTAACTATGCGGTTTCTCCATTCATTGTCTACGCTCATCCAGATATCCAGATCGAAGTCACCAGCACCGATAAGTTCGGCAACACGACGACGGCAGTTGATCATATCCAGGCGCATCTTCCTGCTTTCGTTAACAATAATGGCAATACCACGCCGCCGGATAACACGCCGGAGCATCACGACAAACCTCATGCGGAAATCACCATCAGCCCGATTGCCGGTAACGATGTTGTCAACCAAATCGAATCTGAGGCAGGTAAAACGGTGATCCGTGGCACCGTCAGTAGCGATGTGCAGCCTGGCGATCACGTCATGCTGCATATTGGCACGCAAAATATTGAGGTTGAGATTAAAGAACGCCCTAATTTGCCTGGTGAATTGGGCTATGAGATTGCAGTCGATACCCAATATTTGATGGATCACCCGGATATTTCGGTTAGTGTCAACGCGCACAATGAAGACGGTAAGACGATGAAAGTGGATGCACATAAAACTGTGCAGGTTGATACCGATGTGACGGCCGAAATCCACCTCGACACCATTGCGGGCGACGACATTATCAACATTGTCGAAGCCCAAAATGGGGTGACTACCGTCACCGGTACCGTCAAAGGTGATGGCATCCATGACGGCAGCAATGTGACGCTGATGATTAACGGTCACCAGGTGACCACCCAGGTGCATACCGACAGTAACGGGGAGTTGAGATTCAACCAGAAAGTCAGCATTGCCGATCTGCGCCAGGACCCGCATGTCTCCGTTAGCGTCACCGCGCATGATGACCAGGGCAACACTTTGACGGTGAGCGACGATAAAACCATCACCGTGGATACGGACGTTTCAGCCAATATCTTTATCGACAAGGTCACTGACGATAACATCCTCAACCTGGCTGAAACCCAGCAGCCAAAAACCACCATCAGCGGCCATGTTTCCGGCGATGTGAAGCCGCATGAGCATGTCACGTTGAACGTGAATGGCGTGGAATATAAAGACGTTGAGATTGATGACAACCTGAAATATTCGCTTGATGTCTTAACTGATGATTTGAAGAAAGGCGACACCATCACAGCGCAAGTGACCGGCCATGATGATGCTCACAACATCACTGTCGGTCACGCCACACAGCATTATTCAACCGACCTCGCTGCTGCCGCGACCCTCACCATTAATACCGTTTCTGGTGACAATATCCTCAGCGCCAAAGATCTGGGCGCAGAATTTACCGGGATCAGCGGCACTGTCGGTGGGGATGCCGCAGTGGATGACAAAGTGACGGTGATACTTAATGGCATCCCGTATGACACTAAAGTGATCGAACTGCCGAATATGAACGGGCAGTTGGGCTACTCGCTGGATGTCAAAACTGACGATTTAAAAGTGGAGTTACAAAACCACCCGGATATCACGGTGACGGTATCCGGCAAAGACGACGCCGGTAATGACTTTAGCCAGAGTGCAAGCAAAGCGGTCAGCATTGACGACCACGCCGTGGTGACGCTGACCTTCGATAACGTCACGCAAGATAACATCCTTAACCTTGTCGAAAGTGGCAAAGCCACCACGGAAATTAGCGGCAAAGTCACTGGTGATGTGAAAGAGAATGACAAAGTTATTCTTACTGTTAATGGCCACGAACTGCCAGCAGCGCTGCACAGTGACGGGCATGGTGGGTTCATCTTCAAACTGGATGTGGCTACCTCTGAGCTGCTCGCGGATCAGACGATTACCTACCGAGTGACTGGCGAAGATGACGTCGGCAATACCTTAACGGTCGTCAAAACCAACGACATCACCATCGACCAGCAAGCGGCCAACAGCATCCATATCGACACTCTTGCCGGTGACGACAAGGTGAATGCTGCGGAGCATAGCAACCCTACCACCCTGGTCACAGGCACAATCACGGGCGATGCGCAGAACGGCGACACCGTGACGTTAACGCTTAATGGCACACAACTGCCAGGCGTGTATACCCTGCATGATGGCCTGAAAACCTTTGAAATTCCGGTGGATAACCACCTCTTAAAAGAGGGGGATAACAAGATCGATGTCACGCTCACCGGGCAAGATAAGCCTGGTAACGTGGCGACCTCGACTGATACTCACCATATTGAGCTCGACACCCACGCCGACGCGGTGATCGTCCTCGATAAAGTCACCGGTGATAACCACATTGATGGCGATCGCGAAGCCCGTCACACCTTCACCCATATTACCGGCCACATCACCGGTGAAGTGCAGGATGGCGACCAGGTGACGGCAATGATCAACGGCAAGCCGCACCACACCAACATTTACTTAGAAAACGGTGAAATGAAGTATGACCTTCCGGTGCATACCTCGGAGTTTGCGGCCGGGCATAACAACGTGACGGTCATAGTGACGGCGCACGATGCCAGCGGCAACCAAACCCCAATCTACCAGACGGTGGATGTCACGGTAGAGCCACCGCGCCACTCCGGCGACCAGCGAACGGACGTTGCAGACAAAGCCCATCACGCGGCGGCGCATGATCATGGTTTAAGCAACCTGTTTGATGACAGCCACGAACCGCTTACCTTTGCGCTGCATCCAGACGGTAAAGGCCTGCAAGGCGGGCAAGATCCTAAAGTCTTTACCGGAAAAGATGACCGCCACGACAGTAAACACGATCTCAGCTCGCTGGCTCATGAACTGCACGAAGTGAGCGACATTGCGCAGCTGATTAAAGGCGGCGCTGAACCTCATGGTGGCAAAGGCGATGCGGCAAACCCAACGCATTCGGTGCACAGCGCGGGGGATATGGGGCAGGATTCACATGGCTCATCGCACTACTCGCTGGATCACCTCATCGCAAAACCTGAGCATATTACTCACTAATTGATAGTCACCGCCCTTCACCGGGCGGTGAAATCACCGGCAATTTAAGGTATTAAAAATGAATGACGTTCAGCATCGTGAACTACTGCAAAAAAGCGACCTGGAAATGGTACGTGTTCTGGATGACCTGATTTTTCTGTTGATTCAGAAAGGGGTGATCACCATTACCGATTTGCCAGAGATGGCGCAGGTGAAGTTGATGAACCGTGCGCAGGCGCGCCAGGGATTAGGTGGGCTGGAAGATTTATTGAATAGCGACGATAACGGAATTTTCTAGTGATTAAACCACCCTCACCCTAACCCTCTCCCTGAGGGAGTGGGGATTGAACGGTGCGGGCGCTGTCTCTTAGTCACAACTTTGAAGAACAGTTCCTGCCAATTCGGAGAAGGTTCCGTTCACCAGGCGATTTAAGCCGGACCAGAAATTCAAGGTCAAAGTCAAAAACCAGGCCGGTTTTGACCTTGTTCCCGGCTTCAGTCGCACCGTTTTTCACCCTTCAGTTGGGGTCACGTGGTCGGGAACCACGTGAGAGAGCGATCGTCTGGAACGAATCGCGAACGACCCCGAATGTTGGGTGAAAAACGGTGTTTACCGCTTTAGCGGCGATTGATTTGCCGGGCGCCTGGATTATCAAGGGGTTGGCGTTAACACCTTGATACGTTCACCGTTTGCAGGAATTAAAGAGATAACTGAACGCACGGGTGAACGGAAAACCTGCGAGGCTAACAGATCTCGCCCTGACAAGATTGCCAGAGCGAGATGTGACTAAGAGACAGCCTGCGAGCCAGTAGATAAGACGGTCTTCTCCCTCTCCTGTGGGAGAGGGCCGGGGTGAGGGCATTTACCCAAATTAAAACGGCGCAGGCTCCCCCAACAACTGGCCCATCGCGCCGTAAATCCCCACCTCTTGCAACACGCGCAATTCGCCTGCGGTTTCTACACGCTCGGCAATTAACGGCAAATCGATATTGTTGGTCGCACTGTGCAACACATCAATAAACAAGCGCTTATCGCTCTCAATATCAATATGGCGAATATAGCTGGAATCGATTTTCAGATACGCCAGCCCCCACTGCGAGAAATGGCCAATCATATCGAAACGGCTACCGAAGTGTTGCAAGCCCAGCCCACAACCAAACTGATTCAGCGACTTCACAAACACTTCCATCTGCGCAGGCTCCGGCAACTGGTTTTCGTCGAGTTCCAGAATTAACCGGTTGGCTAATGCGGAATTGACCTTCAACGGGTTCAGCAACTGCTTAATCGTGGCTTCATTGGCCAGCGAATGCCCCGACAAACTCAGCGCCAGTGAACCCGGATAACTTTTCAGTTGCTTCAACGTCAGCGCCAGCATCACCTGATCAAGACGATGGCTCCAGCCAAAACGATGCACCCACGGCAGGAAACGCCCGGCAGTAATGCTATTGCCGTCTTCATCCACCATGCGTGACAACACTTTGTAATGAATCACTTTCTTCGGATTTTTACAGTCCACTACCGGCTGGAAGAATAACTGGAACTGCCGTTGGCTCAGCGCATTATCAAGACGGGTAAACCACAAATGCTGATCTTCTGTCGCGGCATTGTCGATGGCGGGCACATCGTTTGTCTGGTGTGTGGTGCGCGTTTCGGCTTCGATTAATACGCGGTCAGCCTGCACGAACAGCGACTGCGGCGTATCGCCGGAATTAAAAGGCACCATTCCGGTATGCGCCACCGGGTTAATGTCCGACATGCCGGTGGCATAAAATGCCGAAAGCTGCTGGGTGAGGGCATGCTGCAAATTCAGCATCTCGGCGTGCGTCACGCCCGGGCACAACAGCGCGAATTCGCCGCCACGGATACGCGCCAGAATACTGTCCGCCTTGGCGTGCTGGCTTTTCACCACGCTCATCATATCGGCGACATGCTTCAGCAAATTATCAGTATGCGGGCCGCCAAAACGCTGGTTCAGGCCACTGAGATCCTGAATACGCAGCAGCAACAAATAACCCGGCGCGGTTTCTTCATCGCTCAAACGCGACTGCATTTGCAGGTCGAAGGCGCGGCGGTTGGCAACACCGGTTTGGCTGTCGAGATAGGCTTCATTGTGCAGACGTTCGCTGTGTTCAGCTTGATCCTCAAACAGCGATTTAAGCTTGGTGACCATCAGGTTCATCGCTTCGACGACACGGCGCAGCTCTGGGGTTTTCGGCAAATCGAGCTGCGTCAGATATTCGCGGCGGGTAATCGCTTGTGATTGCTCCACCATATAATTGAGTGGGCGTAACTGGCGGCGCAACAGCATGGCACCTGCCAGAATACACACGGCGCAACACGCCAGCATCCACAGCAAATTCGCCAGCGTGCTGTCCCATAAACGTTTGATGGCAAACACCGGATTGCTGACCACTTCGACGCGCGCCGCCTGTTGCCAGCCGCGCATAATCGTCGCTTCACCCGCTTGTGGTTTCACATCGACCAGGCCGACAAACCAGTGCGGCACATCCGGGATAGACGTAGACGTGCTGCGCTCCAGAATGGTTTTGCCGTTGCTCTGGTCAACAATGCGAATCGTATTGTAGTAGCCGCTATCAAAAATCGAACTGACCATCAGCTCAATCATCGCCGGATCGTCAACATGCGGGGTCAGCGACAGGCCTAATGCGGTGGCGGCATCCTGA
Source organism: Buttiauxella sp. S19-1 (assembly GCF_022134725.1). Taxonomy (NCBI): domain Bacteria; kingdom Pseudomonadati; phylum Pseudomonadota; class Gammaproteobacteria; order Enterobacterales; family Enterobacteriaceae; genus Buttiauxella; species Buttiauxella sp. S19-1. Next base: position 21,275 of record NZ_JAHWLU010000033.1, on the reverse strand, counting down.
GCATGAGACAGCAGCTGATTAGTATATTGATCCCGCGAACTTTCGAGATTAACCACAAAACTGCCGCTGAAAATAATCAGCATAAAAACAAAGATAGCTATCAGAAGCTGTTTGAAAAGTGACACAGGCTTATCCTATTCATCAATCGGGAATCCTTCTTCGCGCATTTTTTTCAATACATCTTGCCAGCGAGAAAGGTGTTTACTATCCCCGACACGTTTATTATTTTGACTGCCAGGTAACCACAGTCCGCTATCATTAAAAGAGTAAACCGGTAATAAATCTGCACGTTGTGTTGCGGGTAAAATATTATTCGTCAAACTGTCTAAAACCACAGGGATCGCATTAGGTGTTTCATACCAGGTTAATACCATATGCGCGCGATTAAGACGGATGGCTTTAACGTAAGTAATCCGTAGTTTTTCGCCTGAAACACCTAACTGGCGTAATGTGAAATATTTAGCGATTGCATAATCTTCGCAATCTGCTTCCCCTTTTCGCAGCGATTCTATCGGCGTGGCCCAATAATCAATATTATTCCAGATATCGCTATCTTCGCGGTAATGCAGCTTTTGGTTAAAAAAGAGATTCACCGCGGTTAATTGTTCAGACTCACTTTTATTGCGTTGCTGCATAAGCAATTGCTGCCAGGCATCAATACGTTTTCCACCCTCAGGGCTGGCGGGGCCATAGAGGTTATCCGCGCGCTGTTGAATGGTGGTGAAATCCCAGGCGGCACGTAACGTGCTGCCCGCAAATATCAACAACACCGCGATGAATATTTTCGTAGGGTGGATTAGCGTAAGCGACATCCACCATTTCCCAGGCTTAATTTTTTAACACCACTTTTTGCGTCAACCACTTATTGGTCCACTGAGTATTCAGTGGTGAATCGAAAATGTGCTCCAGCGTTTTGTCGACAAACGCCACAAACAGCGGATCTTCTTTGCGCATCATGATGGCGTATTTCATCTTTTCACCGACAATCTCATGCGAAACCGTGAATGCTTCAGGCTTCTCGCTTTGGTTGATGAATGGATAAGCCAGGATATCATCCAGCACGACTGCTGCCGTGCGCTTCTGCGCCACCATATCGAAAGCATCGGCCACCGTATCTGAGGTAATAATCGACAGACTAAGATGTTTCTCACGATTTACCCGATTCAACTCTAACAGATCTTTAGAGCCCCGTGGCACGCTAACGGTATGGCCTTTTAAGTCATTAAGCGTCTGAATATTGTTTTGGCGTAGCGAAACAATACGCATATTGGCCGTGTAATAATCAATGGAAAACGACACACTCTTTTGTCTTTCAGGTGCATCGGTATTCACACTGCAATCAAAATCTATTTTACTGGAGTTAAGTGCTGAAACACGCTCGGTAAACAATGTGGGAATATAATGAATGTCGAGCTTTTTCAGCCCCAGCGAATGTTTTATTTCATCAGCGACTTTATTACACAGTGAAATGGTGTAGCCGGATACTTCGCCGCTATTATCCCGAAACGAAAAAGGCTCCAGCTGGCGATAGCCGATATTAATGATGTGGCTTGCTTTGATATGTTCAAGAGTGACGGAAGTGGGGGCGGCTGCCAGATAATGGGGAACACACATTAATGGCAACCACGAAACCGTTCGGAACAACAATTTAAGCTTGCTGGAAAATGTCTTTTTCATATTAGTACACATACTTAGCCGTTGTTGTGGTCAGTGCTTTGAGATCGGCCGACATCGGAATATTAAGATTTATGGCTTTCGGCGGGATCGGTGACAGGAACCAGCGCTGATAGAGTGCGGTAAAATCCTTACTGGTAATCAATGACAGCAACGTTTCATCGAGGAAACTTTTGAATTCATTGTCATCGAGCGGCAGTAATAAACCTGCGGGGATCGGTGGGCTTAACGTTTCATCAGATATTTCTAATGAGTCCGGCTCCGGGGAAAGTGCCAGCATGCCTTTCAGGATCGCTGAACTGGAAACCAGTGCCGGTAATTCACCGCTCTGCACTTCTTCAAAGGCGGCGCGGTTATTGTTATCCAGTTCAATATTTAAGTTGAGATCGTTGGTTCTGTTTATATTATGCAATTGCTCAACATAGATAGTGCCACTTTTGACCAGAATGCTATGCCCGGCTAAATCTTCGATGGTGTCGGTGTGGTTATTTTTACGTGTAATAAAGCGGGTGCTGGAGAAGAAGTAAGGGATGGAAAACTCAGCTTTCTGGTGGCGCGCCTCAGAGTAAAAAGCCGGAATACACATAATATCGGTGGCATGGTTTTTGATTAACACAAACTGTGAGGCGGTGCTGCTTTTTATCCAGCGAACTTTCAGATCTTTTAATTTCAGTTTAGTTTTAATCGCCTCAACGACTTTATTACAAATCTCGATGGAATAGCCTGCTGGCTGTTTGTTTTCGACATAGGAAAAGGGGAAGGCGTCATCCTGGTAGCCGAGCGAGATGGTGTTGGTTTCGGTTATTTTTTCGAGCGTTTTCTTGCTATGCAGGTTGTGCGCCCGACACAACGGGCTACTCAGCAGCAGCAGCCCGAGAAAGAAATGGCAAAGCAAAGACTTAGACTGCATTGCAAATTTCCCCATCGATGACTCGGTTACCAAAAGTCGGTTGCAGATCTTTTTCTGGTAACGGTCGGCTGTAATAGTAGCCCTGCACATTCTGGCAAGAAATACGCCGCAAAATAGTCCGTTGTTGCTCGGTTTCCACCCCTTCTGCCGTCACGCTCATGCCATATTTTTGCGCAAACTGAATCAGCATCACCACCAGATATTGGCTGGCACTCTCTTTCTCGAGTTTCATAATCAGCGTGCGGGCAATTTTAATACGCGTAAACGGATAAATAAGCAGGTAATCCAGCGCCGCATATCCGGTGCCTAAATCATCCATTGCAATGGAAATACCCATCTCACGGATTTTCTTAAATACCGGCAGGGCAATCGACTGATCGAGTTTTTCTGATTCAGTGACTTCAATTTCCAGTCGATTAGCCGCCAGGCCGCTCTGTTTTAGGGCATCAATAATAATATCGATTAAGCCTGGGCCATGTAATTGATACGCCGAAATGTTAACCGCCACTTTGGTGGATTCTGGCCACTTAGCCGCCGCCATACAGGACTGGCGAATAATCCATTCGCCAAGACGGATAATTAAACCGGACTCTTCGGCGATATTAATAAAGTAGTCCGGGTAAATCATCCCCTTGGTCGGATGGTTCCAGCGGATCAGTGATTCGTAGCCACAAACGGTTTCATTTTCCAGATCGATAATCGGCTGGTAGTGCAGCACAAACTCATTGTTATCAATGCCGTTGATGATTTCCTGATTCACAAACACGCTATTGGTGTGCTTCATCATCATGCCATCTTCAAAGAAGTGGTAGCAGCCACGGCCACTATGCTTTGAGGCATACAAGGCGAGGTCGGCGTTAATCATCAGCGTGGTCGCGCTGTTGCCCTGATCGGGGGCGGTAACAATGCCGACGCTGCAGCTAATGGCGAATGTGTTGGTGCCGTAGGTGAATGGAATACTCAACGCGCGGACAATTTTTTGCGATAGCGCGCCCGCTTCCTGGCAATTGTCTGCTTTCACGCTCTGCAAAATCGCAAATTCGTCACCGCCTAAGCGTGCGGCAAAATCCATTGGGCCTAACAGCAAAGAAAGACGCTGTGCCACGCCGATCAGCACTTCATCACCCGCCGAGTGGCCGAAGGTATCGTTCACCGGTTTGAAGTTATCCAGATCAATCAGCAACAGGTTGAATAGCTGCCCGTTCTGATTCATTTCACGGATACATTTATCCAACGCCTGGCTAAAGGAAGCGCGGTTCGGGAAACCGGTCAGTGAATCATGGTGCGCCATGTACTCCATTTTTTGCGACATATCCTGCATGCGTTGCAGGTAATCACGCTCCACCATCGCAATACGGAGTTTTTCAATCGCTGCTGCTAACCGGCCGATTTCGTCATCCTGATCTAAGTAAGGGGTTATGTGGTCGGTTTGCTCATGAGCAATGCGCGTCAAAGAGTTAATCAACAGCGGTACCGGGCGGAACAGACGGCGCATAAACAGCGTCACCAGGGCCAGCGTGCCGAGCAAAATCAGCGCCAGAATCACCAGCGTTTTTTTGAGCATCGCGTCATAAGCCGCGTAAAGCTGGCTTTTGTTGCCAATGCTGCTGATCAAACTGCCAAGGATTTCGCCTGAAGGCGCAAGAATAGGGACGGCACTGATAAAGCACTCTTTGCCGTTGATGGTGGCAAAACCAATATAGTAGTTAACCAGCACATCAGTGGCGCGGTGTCCCTTGAAGCGGATACTGGCGTCTTGCGATTCTGAGTTGTTGCTGATGCCCTGGAAGCCTTTTTCAGGCGTGTAAAGGAACAGCCAGGTCGGGTTACGGGTTTGCACTGATGCCAGAGCCAGCACATCGACAGGGTTGTAACCGGTTTGGATTACCGAGTCGGGGTCACCCAATTTGTGTTCAGAAACAATGCGGGTTATTTGCCCCGTAGAGCTGGTCCCCACCGCGACATTGGTATACACGTTACGCACGATGTAGGTCATTATCTGGGCATTCGCTTCAGCCTGGTGTACCCATTGCTGGTAAGAGAAGCTGTCAATCAGCCCCCAGCCTGCACAGGCTCCCGCCCCAAAGGCAATAAGGATACCCGCCAGCAAAAACTGGGTAATTTTCCCGGCAATGGAATGGTGCCAACCTTTTACGCCTTTGAGCGAGATAAAACTTTTAGCCACTGATTACCAGCTTCCTGAGAATGATACTTGGGTTTGTCGGGGCTGTCGGATGACGCTGCGCTTATCCGACCTACGGTTATGGTTTTGTCGGATGACGCTGCGCTTATCCGACCTACGGTTATGGTTTTGTCGGGTGACGCTGCGCTTATCCGACCTACGGTTATGGTTTTGTCGGGTGACGCTGTGCTTATCCGACCTACGGTTATGGTTTTGTCGGGTGACGCTGCGCTTATCCGACCTACGGTTATGGTTTTGTCGGGTGACGCTTCGCTTATCCGACCTACGGTTAAGATTTTGTAGGGTGGATAAGCGCAGCGTCATCCACCGTTTATTAGCCGATTATTATGTGAGTTTTTTATTAATAGAGTTGTGTGTTGTATCAACAACAAATAACGGTTGTGTAACATCGCTGCTGAAAAAATAAATAATGACAAAACACGCGGCAGGACTATAGATAACCCTGATAGTCAAGTCAATCATTAAGAATACCCTTCAAACATTAATTGTTCTGTTGATTGATTCTCTTTAACAATGGCGTTAAATAAAGACGTTTGTCGCTGTTTGTTTTTGTTCTGCAATCCACAATATAAGACAGTTTTATATTACCGTTAAAATAAATATATTAATAACTATCAGTGTGTTAGGTGGTTTTTATGTTGTGCTTAATTAATTGTCATCGTACTAATTAATGTCCATTTTTACCTATAAATGACTGTTCTTTTCTGAACAAAAAATGAATACAATCCAAAACGTTTTCAGTGTGCCGATGATTTTTACGATTCATCATCTTCGGTATTATTAAAAAGAATAGTTAAAAATTATAGTTGTTAATTACTTGCTAATTTAACAGCGTATTTGTTTTTTTTGATTATGTATTCTGCAATATTCTGTCCATTCTCCAAATCACATAAATAGCACTCTAAAGCATACAACACGGGTTAAATTCTTGGACTCTATAGCGAGCGATAGCACAGCGCATACTAATAAACGGTGGGGTTTACCGTTGATTCTCCCCTGCCTGCTTTACGCACTGGCGCAACTGCTCAGCAGCCATCTCATCGTTGATGACCAGGTTCTGGTGGTCTATGACCTCGAATTAGCGGCCATCTCTGCCGTACTGGTATTGTTTGGCTACCGCGCCGTAGCAGGCCTGGCTTTGCTCAGCGTATTAACCCTGTTATTGCGCCCTCTGACTGAATTTTATGAGCTGCTTGGCTATCTGGCCGCCGCCTTGATTAGCTATTTCTTCTATGCCAAAAGCACCGGCTGGCGTAGCCCATCCAGTTTTGGGCGCATCATTCTCACCAGTCAACGGCTCATCTGGCTGTGCTTGTGCAACGCCTTGCTCAATACCGTGTTTAGCGAAGTGGTCTGCCTGTTTACCACTTATCATCCCTGCGCTGCGATGGCGTTTGAGCATGTGTTTAACGCGGAAACGCTGGTCAGAATCCAGGGGGTGATGAACGGCTGCGTAACTGGTATTCCGCTGTTTTATACCGTGTTAAGGATTATCTGCCGCCCGAAATATGCCGCGATATGCCTGAAGTCTATCGGCGCACAGTTTTCAGAAAGCGTCGGGTACATCCGTTTTACGCTCTGGGCGGTATCGCTGCTTGTCTTGATGATTTTTCTCAACATCCCTTTCAAAGACAACGTCTTTTTTACCTTTTACAGCCTGATCCTGATTTTCCCGCTGATGCTGTGGAGCTCAGTGCGCATCGGCTATCTCTTCACCGCGCCAATCTGGACGGTGATGCTTATCATTTTGGCTAAGAATAACGAAAACTACATTGCCCTCAACGACGACTTCATGTTGCACCAGGTGCTGGTGTCGACGGCTATTTTTGTCTTTACGCTGACCATCGTCATCATGGGCGTATTGTCCAGATTCAATAAGTTACGCTTTGATCAGCTGCTGGAAATGGGGTTAACCGACCCGATGACCAACATGCCGAATCTGCGTGCCTTAAAGGCGGATATTAAACAGTCGCCACACTCCACGGTTGGCCTGATTCAGGTTCCCGAAATGGAACTTTTCTCGCGCCGTTACGGTTTGCACTTTCGCGCCAGATACCAAAAAAAGCTCGCCGATCACCTGCGTAGCAATCTGCGAGGCGATGAGAAAATTTACTACCACGCGGGTTATGGCCTGCTGCTCAAGCTTGACGACCCGAGCTGGGGAAGGCTCAGCCTGCTGTATCAATCCGCCAACACCTTTCGTTATTCACATAACAATCAGCAGCTTGGTTTCCGCAGCGGCCTCGGCTATTGCCGGGCAACTCAGTTCTGTAATGACGTTTACAGCCTGACCGGAAAGCTGGGGATTGTTTCCGGGCTGTCGCTGGTCAATGGCAAACCTGAAAACCTTGAAGCGCAGTCCAGCCGCATTCTGGAAAGTTACATCGTCGGGCGCACTGATATTCGTACGGTGCTCCAAAAAACGCTGGATAACGACGCCTTCGTGTTAATGGCGCAGCCGATTGTCAGCACCCGTGGCGAAGAGCGCTACCACGAGATCTTGCTGCGTATGCTGGACGAAGAAGGGCGCTTTATTCCGCCGGACCGCTTTTTGCCAGTAGCGACCGAAGCGGGCCTCGCGCCGGATATCGATCTTTGGGTGATCCGCAACACGCTAAAAACCATGCAGCAGCAGCCGGATCGCAGCTTCTCGATCAATCTCGCACCGGTCACGGTGTGTCGCGCCAGTTTTGTTCACAGCGTGCAGTTGTTGCTGGCCGAGTTTGGTGTGGATCCGCAGCGCATCATCTTTGAGATAACCGAAGCAGACGCACTGTCCGATACCGAACAATCGCAGAACACCGTGCGCTCGCTCAAAAGCCTCGGTTGTCGGGTAGCGATTGATGACTTTGGCACCGGTTTTTCCAGCCATGCGCGGTTACGTGATGTCAGCGCCGATATTTTAAAAATCGACGGTTCGTTTATCCGTGAAATTACCGAGAGCGAAGTCAGCCATTACATTGTTGAGTCGTTTTGCCATGTCGCAAGAATGAAAAATATGCAGGTGGTGGCCGAATATGTTGAGAACGAAGGTATTCAGCTCTGCCTGGAAAGAATGAATGTTGACTGGTTGCAGGGTTATCACATTGGTAAGCCAGTGCCTTTGCTTACGCTTGTGTGATCCGATGGTGTCGGGGGCGCTGCGCTTGCCCGACCTACGAAACAGCCGTTGTAGGGTGGATAAGCGCAGCGTCATCCACCAATGAACAGCAATGAAACGAACAGCAGAACCTTCTTACACCACAATAAAAATGGAAACCCATGAGTCACTTATTTAAATTCAAGCGTCAGGAAGAGGCTGAATATTCCGCTACCAGGGAAAGTGGTCTGACAGCATGGCTGCATAAGTTACACGTGGGTGTCGCCATGAAGCTGGGGTTGATGCTGGTGGCGTGTATTGGCGTGTTGCTGGTTGGCGCGTCATTTCTGCTGTCGAATTATTTATCGACGCAGCTGGAAAGCAATGCGCTGGAAGTGCTGCGTTCCAATACCCGGATATTCCATAACAATATTCTCACTGAATATAAACGCGTGACGCGCGACGCTGAACGCTACAGCAACGTTTATATCAACAACTATCAAAATATGTCTTCGGTACCGCTGCACTCAATGGATGCCGAGCCATTAAAAGCGCTATTAAATGACAAAAGCATTAATGCTCATTTCACTGAATTAACCAGTGTATTTGCCTCGACCTTTGTTCGCGAAGGCGATCAATTTGTGCGCGTCTCTACCTCGTTACAGGGCAAAGAGGGACGAATTGCCACCTCCACCGTCCTCAGCCATGACAACCCGGCGCTGGCTGAATTAGCCCGCAACAAACCTTTTACCGGCGTGGTGGTGTTATACGGCAAACAATTCATCAGCCATTACGAACCGATTGCCGATAAATACGGCCAGGTTGTCGGGGCGGTGGCGATTGGTTTTGACGTCAAACTGGCGCTGCAACCGGTGATTAAAGAGCTGCTGGCGGTGCATATTGGCGAAGGCGGTTACGCCTACGTGCTGGATGCCGGATTTAACCCCGGTCACATGGTGGCTCACCCAACATTAGCCAACCAGAACGTCGAGAATATTACTGACGCCCACGGCTACAAACGCTATGCCGATATTCTGGCGCGCAAAAACGGCACCATTTATTACGAAACCGTTAGCGGCTACGGCGCGGCACCGCGCAAGCGAGTCTCGGTGTTTGAGCATATTGAAGGGATTAACTGGATCATCGCCACCACCAGTTACGTGGATGACGTTGCCAAAAGCAGCAATCTGGTGCGTAACAGCCTGTTGCTGTTTAGCGTGCTGCTGATGCCGGTGATTTTGCTGCTGATTGCCGGAACCAGCCGCATCCTGATTTCCCGCCGTTTAAACAACGTGCTGAAAGTTTCGCAGTCTATTGCGCAGGGCGATCTGAGCGTTGATGTGCATGTTGATCACAACGATGAAATCGGTGATTTGCTCAGTGCCAATGAGAAGATGCGCGCCTCGCTGCATGCGCTGGTGGGCGAAGTGGTTTCCCATGCTCATCACGTTCATGAAGCGGCGTTAAACATTACCGAAGCGGTAGACGGGCAAGCCTCAACCAGCGTCGAAACGTCTTCCTCGGTGGCGGAAATTACTTCGACGATGGAAGAGTTGTCCGCCTCCTCAACGCAGATTGCCGAGCATTCGCGTGCGGTGGTCGATATTGCCAACGTCACGCTGGAAGACTGCAACAAAGGCTCCGACTCGATGGGTGAGTTGCTGACCCGCATGGCCGACATCGATAGCGACAACCAGCAAAGCATGCGTGAAATCATGATGCTCGGGAACAAGTCCAAAGAAATCAGCCGCGTGATGGTGATCATCAACAACGTGGCGGATCAAACCAAACTGATTGCTTTTAATGCGGCACTGGAAGCATCAAGTGCCGGTGAATCCGGCAAGCGTTTCTCAGTGGTGGCGGCAGAAATTCGCCGCCTGGCCGATTCAGTCACCGAATCGACTTTTGAAATTGAGAATAAAATCAGCGAGATTCAAAACTCGATTAACCGCCTGGTGCTCAACGCCGAAAAAGGCAGCAACAGCATTAAAGCGGGCACCAAAGCCTGCAAAGTGAGCGCCGACCGTTTGCATGACATTGTGGCGACCGCAGAACAAACTTCGACGGCGGCGATGCAGATTTCGCTGTCCACTCAGCAGCAGAAAACGGCGAGTAATCAGGTGGTGATGGCGCTGCGTGAAATCGTGGTGGCCAGTAATTACACCTCGCAATCCATCAAAGACATTCTTTCAATTAGCCAGGATATGACTCAGCTCTCCAAAGAGCTGAACCAGGCCACCGGGTCCTTCAAATTGACGGATAACCCTGATGACCCTACCTAAAATCCGCGTGCTGATCGTCGATCATGGCAGCGAGTCGCGAGACTCGCTGATCCGCCAGCTTGAGATGAATAAGAACATTGTCGTGGTCGGGCAGGCGGTGCAACGCGAACAGGCGGCGAGCCTGGTGCAAAAGATGGCGCCCAATCTGCTGGTGCTGACTTTAGGTGCGCCCGATAGCGAAAACGTCGAAACCGTCGAAACCATTATGGCGACCTGTGCGATTCCCATCATGGTGATGCGTTACTACGCCGACGCGCAGTGGGACACGGAATACATTACCCGTGGCGCGCTGGCGGTGGTCGACAACCAGGGGGAATCGCTGCAAGCGACTCAGGCTCTGCATCGCCAGGTTGAAATGCTGGTGGGCGTAAAGGTGATTCGCCATATCCAGGGGTTGCGCCACCATGCCGAGCCGCCAACAAAACCCGCCAGCGTAACCGAAGCCCCGCATCATCAATGGCCGTTTGTGCTGGCGATTGCCTGCTCAACCGGCGGGCCGCAGGCTTTGAGCAAATTGTTGCAGGCGCTACCGGCGGTGTTTCCCTGCCCGATAATTATCGCCCAGCATATCGCTGACGGTTTTGCGAAAAGCATGGTGCAGTGGCTGGATAGCGTCACCGAACTGGAAGTGTGTCTTGCCGGGGAGAATGACATTTTGACCGCGGGGCGGGTGTATATCTTGCCGCCTGAGCACCATCTGGTGGTTAAAAAACACCATCGTTTAGCCACCATTCCGCGTAAGACGAGCGATGTTTATCACCCAAGCTGCAACTTGCTGCTGGAGTCGGTAGCGGAAGTGTATGGCGAAAAATCCGTAGGGCTGATCATGACCGGTATGGGCAGCGACGGGTGTCGCGGCATTGAAGCCATTTTTCACAAGGGCGGTAAAACCCTCGCGCAAGATGAAGTCACTTCCGTAGTGTTTGGCATGAATAAATTCGCCATCGATAAAAACGTCATCCATAAAATTTTGCCGCTGGAAAAGCTGGCGGGAGCGTTGCTGGCGATGGCTCATCAAGGGAAATTCGAGGGCAAATTGCCATGATCCCCAATATTGCGGACTTCAAAGCGCTGATCAAAGACAGAGTCGGTCTGCATTTTTTTAACGGCATGGAAGGGTTGCTCAACACCGCTTTGTTGCAGCGTATGGGCGAGCGCGGGAAAGAGAGCAGCGAAAAGTACTATGAAAAACTCTGCGTCTCGACCAGCGAGTTCGACAAGCTTCTTAGCCTGCTGACCATCAACGAAACCTACTTTTTCCGTGAGCCGGAAGTGCTGGATATGGTCTGCGACACGCTGGTGCCGAGAATGCTCGAGCAGCGCGGCGGCCCGGTGCGCATCTTAAGCGCGGGTTGTTCATCCGGTGAAGAAGCTTACTCGCTGGCGATTAAACTGCACCAGAAATACCACGACCATTTTGCCGCCCGTGTAGAAATTCACGGTTGCGACATCGACACCAAAATTCTCGACAAAGCGCGCGCGGCAAACTATTCCAGTTATTCGTTTCGCGGTGTTGATCCGCTTTTGCAGCAAAATTATTTCACCCGCAACGGCAACCAGTTCCAGTTACACGATCTGATTCGTAGTAAGGTGACGTTCCACCGTTCGAACATTGTCAAAGAGCAGCTACAGCCGAAGTTCGACATTATTTTGCTGCGCAATGTCTCGATCTATTTTGATGACGAAACGCGGCGTCTGCTGCAATTCAATTTGCTCACCATGTTACAACCCGATGGCGCGCTGTTCTTCGGCAATGCGGAAACGCTGGCCAATAACTTTGGCATCCTGAAATTAAAGCAGGAACACGGCCTGTTTTACTTCTGCCAGCCGAAAATTTCCCGTGCTCAGGTCGCCAGCGCCAGTGTGAAACCCGTCGTTATGCCTGCCGCTGCACCTTGTGTTGCGGTTCCCGTTCGTGCCACGCAACAGTGTGAAATCTGGATTAAAAAGGCGCTGGAGTGTGTGGCGGAAAAACGCTTTGCCCAGGCCGAAGAGTGGATAAGCCAGGTGCTGGATTGCGATATTCATCATCAGGAAGCGTTGGTTATCAAAGGGGCGATTGCGCTGGAAAAATGCGAGTTCGAGCAGACTGCGCAAAGCGCGCAACACGTTCTGGAACTGGATGAATGGTCGGCAGAAGCGAAAATGCTGCTGGGGCTGGCAATGATGTGGCAGCACCACACCCAGCAGGCGATTGCCTGGTTTAAACAGGTGGTTTATCAACAGCCTGGCTACTGGCCCGCGCATTATTACCTGGCGGAAATGTATCGCCAAAGCGAGCTGTATCGCCCGGCGCTGCGCACTTATCGCATCACTCTGCAATTGCTCAATGCGGAATTGAACAACACCAGCAACGCCTGCGCACTGCGGCTGCCGCTGTCATTTCCGAGTAATTCGTTTCGTTTTCTTTGTGAACATCAGTTGGCGCAGTTCACCGGTCAGGATGGGCAATAGAGAAGCGTATGGCTATCGATCTTAAAAAATTTGTGCTGCGCTTTATTGATGAAGCCAATGGCCATTTACACACCGTAAAAGAGGGCGCGTTTTTGCTCTCGTCCGGCGAAAGTAGCGACGCGCAAATCGGCGAGATGTTTCGTGCCGCCCATACCCTGAAAGGGGGGGCGCGGATGCTGAAGCTGCAAAGCATCGCTGACGTCACCCATCAGCTTGAAGAGATCTTAAGCGAGCTACGCGATAAAAAGCTCGCGCCGGACCAACAGCTTGGCACCTTGATCCTGCAAGCCTGTGATTACATTTCGGATCAACTGGCCCAGCTTTCGGCCACCGACGGCAACAATCAGTTACCGCCAGCCGATGAAGCCTTATGCGAGCGACTGGCGCGCGCCAGCCGTGGCGAAATGGATAGCAGCGCGGAGCAGAGCACGCCGCCGCCACTGGAAAAACCGTTCAGTGCGCTAAATCTTGAGGCGGTGGATAACGGGCTGAAACAGGCCAGTTCGGTGCGTGTCAGGCTCGAGAAACTCGATGACCTGATAAACATTTTGGGCGAAGTGGTCGCCAGCCATGACCGCCTGGAGCAGCAAGTGCAAAGCCTGGCGAACCTTGGGCCGCGGCTGGCGCAAATGGACGCAGCACAGCTTCGCCAGCAGATCGTGCAATTTAGCCGCCAATTTAAAGAAGATTTCCAGGTTCAGCATTTGCAGATGTTCGAACTGTACGACGTGGCGACCACCATCCGTATGTTGCCGGTATCGATGTTGTTCGAACCGGTTTCGACGCAGGTGCGCGAACTGGCGACCGCGCTCAATAAGCAGGTGGATTGCCGTATTTTGGGCGGCGAAGTTGAGATTGACCGGCAGTTAATTGATCGTCTGTCTGAACCGTTAACGCACCTGCTGCGTAACGCCATCGATCATGGCATTGGCGAGGCTGCGGAACGGCTGGCAGCAGGTAAATCGGCGCGTGGCACCATCACGCTGACCACCCAACAAGACGGGCGTGGCATTTTACTGCGCGTGGAAGATGACGGCCGTGGTCTGGATTATCCCGGTATTCGTGCCAAAGCGGTGGCGCGGGGGCTGGTGGAGGCGGCGGTGGTCGATCAGCTTTCCGAGCAGGAATGTAACGAGCTAATTTTCCACCCTGGTTTTTCAACCAGCAAGATTGTCACCGAATTATCTGGCCGTGGTGTCGGGCTGGATATTGTGCGCAAAACCATTGTCGCGGATCTGCAAGGCACTTTGCAGGTACACAGCCGCGCCGGGGTTGGCACCACCTTTATTATCCGCTTGCCTATTTCGCTGGCGATGATGCGCATTTTGCAATTCGAGCAGCAGAACCATCTCTTTGGCCTCGCCGCGCAATATGTGGTGGAAGTGGTGAAATACTCGCGTGATGAAATCCGCGACATTGCTGGCCGCCCGGCGATCATTCTGCATAACGAATTTATCCCGGTGATTTCCGCCGCCGAGTTGCTGCGCATTCAGGACCGTCCTGCAAGCCAGACTGCGCCCGCGCCCATGGCAACCAGCTTGCTGCTGATCATCATTCAGAACCAGTTCGGCAAGATGGCGATGCTGGTGGATAACCTGCTCGACGAGCGCAACATGATGATTAAGCCGCTGCCGAAGCACATGCGCTCGCAGGCTTTAGTCTCCGGCATGGTGTTGTCGCCCGATAACCAACTGGTGAGTATTTTGCAGGTTCCGGTGCTGATGGAGATGGCGCAGAAGCGCGGGCAATCGCGAGCCACGGCGACAAAACCGCAAGTGCGGGCGAATGCCTGGCATGTGCTGATCGTCGACGATTCTATGAACACCCGTGAAATCGAGAAAAACGTGCTTGAAGCCCACGGCTACCAGGTGACGCTGGCTGAAGATGGTTTAGCTGGTTTGCAAAAAGCACGGCTGACGCAGTTTGACGCGGTACTGACGGATGTCGAAATGCCGGTGATGGACGGTTTCTCGCTCACCAGGGCGCTGCGCGCCGAAGAAAACTACCAGCATATCCCGATTATTATCGTGACATCACGAGCCAAAGAAGAAGACCGCCGCCGCGGGATCCAGGTCGGTGCGGATGCGTATATCGCCAAGGGTGATTTTGAACAAGATAGCCTGATAGAAACACTGAAAATGCTGCTGTGTTAAGAGAGAAAAAGATGCGTGTATTACTTGTGGATGACGACTTATTCGCGGCTGAACTGGCGGCGTTATTTCTGGAAATGAACGGCTACGACGTGCTGATTGCCGAAAGCGCTTTGAGCGCATTAGCCAACCTGGATTCTGACCGTTCGATTGAGCTGGTGATCAGTGATTTCCATATGCCGGAAATTACCGGGTTGGATCTGTTAGAGATGCTGCGTGCCAACGGCTGGAACAAACCGTTTGTGTTACTCAGCGCCAGCGAGATGACCGACATTACCGTTATCCCCGATTGTTGGGTGAAGAAAGACGAGAATATGGCGGAAAGACTGGTGGCGGTGGTGAATGAATTACTGATGCCAGTTGCGGCGGCTGAATAGATTACTCAATCATGATGAAACAAGAATTGACGCAAACCACGATGAATACCGCGCAGGATAAAATTGCTCGCCTACGCCAGCGCTTTTTGGAGCGCATCCCGAAGATGCTGGGCCAGGCCGAAGAGCTGTTGGCTAAATTAAGCGCCCAGCCGAATGAAACGGACAGCAAGCAACTGCATCTGCTGTTGCACAGTATTCATGGCACCAGCGCTTCGTTTGGCTTCAGTAAAATCTCCAGCCAGGCGTCTGAAGGTGAGTATTTATTGGTGAATCATCCGCTTGATGAGGCGCTGTTTGGAAAATTAGCGCAGGTTATCAGGCAGTTGTATGCGTTGACGGAAGAGCAAGCGGAAAGCGCGCGTCGCGGTGGAGATGCGTTGGTTAAATTCCCGATTGCTGCCTCCAGCCAGGAAGAAGTGGCGATTAACCGCACCATCAAGCCCGTTTACCTGTGTGATGATGAAAGCGAGCAGGCCGAATTGCTGGCGACTCAGTTGCGTTGTTTTGGCTTCATTTGTTATGTCTTTACCAACACCGCCGATTTTACCAAGGCGGTGATTTCACAGCCGCCGTCGGTGGTGATTATGGATGTCAGTTTCCCCGAGCACGCCTACGGCGGCCCGCTGGCAATGTCGGATCTGAAAAAGAAAGTCGGCACGCCGTTCCCGGTGCTCTATCTTTCCTGTCACAGCCATTTCCACGCGCGGATTAATGCGATAAAAGCGGGCTGCGATGGTTACTACGTGAAACCCGCCGCCACCACCGATTTAGTGCAGGAGCTGCATCGCTTAACGCAGCCTTCGCTGAAAAAACCGTATCAGGTGTTGTTGATTGACGATGAGCCGGAAGTGGCGCAGTACAACGCAGAAATGCTGCGCATGGCGGGCATGGAAGTACACGTGCTTTCGCGAATTCCACATTTGCTGAATGTCCTGAATACCCATCCGATCGACATTGTGCTGATGGATTTCCATATGCCGGAATACAGCGGCGAAGAGCTGACCAAACTGATCCGCCAGATCCCGCAGCACATCGGTTTGCCTATCGCGTATCTTTCCAGCGAAACCAATAAAACCACCCAGTTTGGCGCGATGAGCACCGGTGCGGAAGATTTCATTATCAAGCAGGCCGACCCGCAGGAGCTGATTAACGCGGTGTCGATTCGCGCGGAAAGAATGCGCACCCTGCGTGCCCGTATGTCGCAAGACAGCTTGACCGGTTTGTATAACCACTCGACCACCACCCATTATCTGGAAAGTGCGATCACTGAATCCAAATATAGCGGCGTGCCTTTCAGCCTGGTGATGGTCGATTTAGATCACTTCAAAAGCATCAATGATACTTACGGCCATGTGGCGGGCGACCAGGTGATCCTCGGGATCTCACAGCTGTTTTCTCATCGCCTGCGCAGCACCGATATTGTTGGCCGCTACGGTGGTGAAGAGTTCGCGATCATTATGCCGGGGACCACCAAAGAGCAGGCAGCGGCGGTGGTGGAACGGCTGCGCCAGGGGTTTGAAAAGATTCACTTCTCGGTCAACCAGACGCGTTTTAGCAACACGTTCAGTGCTGGCATTGCCTCGTGGCTGCCGGGTGACGAAATCGACACCATCCGCGACCGTGCCGACCAGGCGTTGTATAGCGCCAAACAGCGTGGCCGCAATCGCTATTGCCTGGCTGAAGATAGGGAGGTCGCATGAGCGAGCCATTAGAGCAAATCCTCAGCCAGTATCAGACCGAAAAGCGCGAAATTACCAATGTCGACGAGCCGCAGTGCAGCCTGGTGTTATTTAAAGTCGCCGATAAAAACTTTGCTTTTTACGGCGCGCAAATCAAAGAGATTCTGGCCGACCGCCCGATTTCCTGGGTGCCAGGTTGCCCGCCCTCGCTTGAAGGGGTAATCAATCACCGTGGGCGCGTGGAGTCAGTGATTACCCTTAACTCGCTGATTGAAACGCCTGCGGCGGAGAACGTCGCTAAGCGCACTATCCTGATGGGGCGTGGCCAGAAAATGCAAAGCGGGATTCTGGTCGACAAATTAGTCGATGTGCTGGACGTCGCGCAGAGCCAGATTCATCCGGCGGCTGAGCATTTATCTGCCGCCATGCAGAAAGTGGTAGTGGGGATTGTGCCTGTTGGGAAAGAGTATTTCGCTTTATTAGATTTGGATTTAATTTTTGAGCGTTACCTGGAAACCTGCGGTTATGACGCACTCGCTTAACCTTGCGAGCGTGCGTATCACGCTTGGGGATGTGCATTTTTATATTCCGGCAGACCAGGTGCAGCGTTGTGCGCTGGTGGATTATGAAACCGATGACGTCCCACGTTTTAGCCAATGGCTAGGTTTACCTGATGAGCCAGAGCAGGGTTTGCATCTGCATTTGTGGGTACCCGCCAGCGGTGTGGCAGAGGGCTGGTATTTCTGGGGCGAGCTGGAAAATGTGACGCTGCCAGCGAGTGATATTTTCCCACTGCCCGCGCTTATGCAGCACTGTTGCCAGCTCCCGGCGCTGCGGGCGTTAGTGAAAGATGAAAGTTTTAGCCCGTTGTTGAGTTGGTGAGACACCGTCACGTAGGGCGCGCAAGCGCAGCGCCCCCGCCAGCCTTTAAGGCTCACACTCTGATTTATTCAAGCTGGTTTACCGTAATTTCAGATTCTGAATTATCGCGACGGACAATGCCGTAAATTATTTTGTTTTCTACACTGCGATCATAAGCAATGCCTTGCCCGGAAATATCAGCCTTAATGGTATTGACCCAATTGAGCACTGATCCCATTTTTGGAATTTCCAGAACATATATAGCCGGGTTGTCATGCCCTGTTATATAGAGTTTGCCATCCTTTCCCCATGAACCGCCAGAATTGCTCATGTCATCAAACAGATCAATTAAAGCATCGGGGAACACCCAGCTTTCCTGTACTTGCCACTTATCGTCGAAGCGCACAAGTTGGGTATTATATTTATTGCCGTATACCGAAGAGCTTTTTCCAAAGACACGATTGTAATTAGCAAAAGTCCCCCACCAAACCCCGTTCGCATCGCGATCAATCCAGGTTAGCGAGCCACGGTCAATACCGAAACTGTAACTGCTAACATGCGCCAATGTTGCGGTATCCCAGATTTCAACAGAACTGGTCATCGGCCACTGCGGGTAGTTTGTATGGGCTGCATAGAGCTTCCCATCGAATACCACACCGCTATCAAGATGGCTTAAAGGCCCCTCTTTTTCACCTTGCCAGCGTGCTAATTCGCGGCCGGTGTTTTTATCCATTTTTACGATGGTCTGATTGTTTATCGCATAAAATGCCTGGCCATCTACCGCAACAGCCTGACGAGCTTCCTTAACAGAATAACGCTTAATGGTGGTGGCCTGAGACGTCTCTGGTATTGCCTGTTCAGCAAGAGAGGAAAATGAGGCGAACAGGCAAAGTAAACATGCTGAAGTGTAATTAATTTTCATAAGTATCCTTACAGAATTATTAGTTTTCAGCATGCTAATTATCTTTTATTTCAGTGGTATGACAAAACAGAGCTATCAGTAGGGCGGGCAAGTGTTGCGCCCCCGCCAATAGGTAAAATTCGCCTCCGTACTCAATTCTCAACTCCGCCAGAAGCACTCATATTAAAAATATGTTAAAAACGAGCCTGAACCCGGCTTTCGTCTGCGCACTATTTTTAATACAGGTAATCATGCTTTATGTCTGACAATCTTATCGAGCGAATTTCCACGGCGTTAGAATCTGAATATACCCTCGAAGGTCTTGTCCGACAGCTGCTTGAAATGCTCGAACTGGTGACCAATATGGAGTCAACTTACCTGACTCGCATTGAACCGGATGGCAGCTTCCAACATATCCTTTTTTCCCGTAACACCCGGCAAATGCAGATTCCCGAAGGGCTTTCTGTGCCGTGGGGCGATACGCTTTGCAAGCGTGCGCTGGACGAAGGAAAGCGCTACACCAGCGATGTCGCCAGTGTCTGGGGCGATTCCCAGGCCGCGAAAGTGTTGGGTATCACTACTTATGTCAGCACGCCAGTTACCCTTGCGGATGGCTCACTTTATGGCACGCTTTGTGCGGCCAGCTCCGAACACCGGGTGTTGAATGAGCGCAGTGAACAAGTTCTGCAACTCTTCGCGCAGTTGATTGCTCAACAGATCCAGAATGAGCGGCTGTTACAGCAGTTACAGCAGGCCAATGTCGCGCTGACCACCGCCAGCTATACTGATGAGCTGACGGGATTGCCCAACCGTCGCGCTGTTTTTGAAGAGTTACCTAAACTCTTTTCCAGGGCGCGTGATGAAGCGCGTTACGTGCTGTTAGCCTTTACCGATCTCGATGATTTCAAACAGATCAATGATGTTTATGGTCACGATGCTGGCGATGATTTCCTGCGGGCAGTGGGGCAACGCCTGAAAGAGGGGGTTCGCGCTCACGAAGTACTAGGCCGGGTCGGTGGCGATGAATTCGTGGTCGCAGGCGTTGGGCCTGGTGAGTTTGACGAGGCGCAATTTGCGGCAGACGCCTTCAAAATTCGCCTGGCAAACTTGCTGATGGGCAAGTATCAGCTACATTCCAGTGTGATTAATTATGCTGGCCCAAGTATTGGGGTTATCGCGGTTAATCCGGCGCTAACCGATCATGATCAGGCCTTGCGAGAAGCGGATACCGCGATGTATCTCGAGAAAGAACGGCGGCGGGATCTGGCCATTACTACATTAAACCCCCCTAAATAATTCTAATATTGCGGAGTTAATGATGAAAGACGTCGTTATCGTTGGAGCCGCTCGCACGGCCATCGGTTGTTTTCAGGGTGCGCTTTCCCCACGCACTGCCTCCGAGTTGGGCAGTGCGGTTGTCAAAGCCTTGCTCGAGCGCAGTGGTGTGAGCGAACAAGAAGTTGACGAAGTGATTCTCGGCCAGGTGTTGACCGCTGGGGCCGGGCAAAACCCTGCCCGACAAACGGCGATCAATAGCGGTTTGCCGTGGTCTGTTTCGGCAATCACCATTAACGACGTGTGTGGCTCTGGCTTAAAAGCCTTGCACCTGGCGACTCAGGCAATTCAATGCGGTGAAGCCGATGTGGTGATTGCGGGCGGTCAGGAGAATATGAGCCGGGCGCCGCATGTGCTGGCGGACAGCCGCAATGGCGCAGGTTTAGGCAACAGCCAACTGATCGACAGCCTGGTGCATGACGGGCTGTGGGATGCATTTAACGATTACCATATGGGCGTCACCGCTGAAAACCTCGCCCGCGAATATGGCATCAGCCGCGAAAGCCAGGATGCGTACGCTCTGGCGTCGCAGCACAAAGCGCGGGTGGCTATCGATTCCGGGCGTTTTAAAGATGAAATTGTGCCGGTGACGGTGGAGTTGAATGCCGGTAAATCGGTGATTGTCGATACAGACGAACAGCCGCAAACCGATGCCAGCGCGGAAGCTCTGGCGCAGCTACGCCCAACGTTTGATAGCCAGGGCAGCGTGACCGCGGGTAATGCATCGTCGATTAATGATGGTGCCGCCGCGGTGTTAATGATGAGTGCCAGTAAAGCCGAAGAACTGAATCTGCCCGTGCTGGCGCGCATCCGTGCTTTTGCCAGCGTGGGTGTGGATCCTGCGTATATGGGGATTGCACCAGTGACCGCCACCCAGCGTTGCCTTGAGCGCGCGGGCTGGTCGCTTGATGAGCTGGATCTTATCGAAGCCAATGAAGCCTTTGCGGCACAGGCGCTTTCGGTTGGCAAAATGCTGGAGTGGGATGAGCGCAAGGTCAATGTCAACGGCGGCGCGCTGGCGTTGGGGCATCCGATTGGTGCCTCCGGCTGCCGAATCCTGGTTTCACTGGTGCATGAAATGATTAAACGCGATGCCAAGAAAGGGCTGGCGACATTATGTATTGGTGGCGGGCAGGGCGTAGCACTGGCCATCGAGCGCGATTAATTTCAGTTACACCGGGTGGATGCCGCTAACGCGAATCCACCCTGCATTTTCCATTTGTACAACTCATCTGCTTTCTCTCCTTCTTGAGTTATTAAACTCATCCTAATCTCATTCATATTTTTATGCCCTGGAATATCCTTAAGTAAATAAACTGAAAGTTTATTGAAATATTTGATTATTTATGGTCGTGAGCATTCTAATGTGA
>NZ_JAHWLU010000032.1:0-43147 GCF_022134725.1 Buttiauxella sp. S19-1 | reverse complement strand
GGTATGACGATTTGGCGCGGCCTGACGCTGGTGATTAACGATGGTGCGCCTATCGCGGGCTTTGACGCTGGTTATCGCTGGTGGGGGCGCGGGGATATTCTCGGCATATCTGTGCCGATCTGGATTTTCGCCATCGTTTCTATTCTTGGCTATCTGGCGCTGCATAAAACCCGCTGGGGCCGCTTTGTCTATGCGATTGGCGGCAACCCCGAAGCGGCGCGCCTGGCTGGAGTCAACGTCAAACGGGTACTGGTCAGCGTTTATGTGGTGATTGGTTGTCTGGCGGGGCTTGCCGGGTTTGTGCTCAGTGCGCGTCTGGGCAGTGCCGAAGCGGTGGCGGGTATCTCGTTTGAGCTGCGCGTGATTGCCTCGGTGGTGATTGGCGGCACCTCGTTGATGGGCGGCTACGGGCGCATCAGCGGCACGATTATCGGTGCCATCATCATGGGCATTCTGATTAACGGGCTGGTGCTGATGAACGTCTCGGCTTACTACCAGCAAATTATTACCGGTCTGATCATCGTACTGGCGGTAGCGTTTGATACCTACGCCAAGAGCCGTCGTGGCGCGATTTAATCCAGGAACACACTATGAAAAAAGTCAGGATTGGTTTAATCGGCACCGGTTATATCGGCAAAGCCCATGCGATTGCTTACGCCCAGGCACCGACCGTATTTGATTTGCGCGGCGAGTTGGTGCGCGAAATGGTGGCAGAAGTGACGCCTGAACTGGCCGCCACACGTGCCGCCGCTTTTGGATTTAACCGCTCAACCGGCAACTGGCGCGAGCTGGTGGCGGATCCAAATATTGACGTGGTGGATATTTGCTCACCGAACCATCTGCATAAAGAGATGGCGCTGGAGGCGATTCGCCACGGCAAACACGTTTACTCGGAAAAGCCGCTGGCGCTTAACGCCCGTGATGCCCGATTGATGGTCGATGCGGCGCATTGTGCCGGAGTGAAAACTCTCGTCGGCTTCAATTACATGAAAAACCCCACCGCGCAGCTGGCAAAACAGATTATCGAGCGCGGGGAAATTGGCGAGGTTATCCACTTTTACGGCACCCATAACGAAGACTATATGTCTGACCCGCTCGCGCCGATTCACTGGCACTGCTTCAAAGAGACGGCTGGCCTTGGGGCGCTTGGCGATCTCGCGGCGCATATCGTCAATATGGCGCAGTACCTGGTGGGGGATATCCAGCAAGTTTGTGGCGACCTGAAAACCGTGGTGCCACAGCGCCCGGCACAGGCAGGCAGCAGCGAGATGGTCGCCGTGGAAAACGAAGATCAGGCACACGCCATGGTGCGTTTTGAGGGCGGGGCGCAGGGTGTGATTGAAACCTCCCGCGTGGCTTGTGGGCGCAAAATGGGACTGACCTGGACGGTGACGGGAACCAAAGGCGCGATCACTTTTACCCAGGAGCGCATGGCAGAGCTGAAGCTGTATCTGCAAAGCGATCCTGAAGGCCGCCAGGGGTTCCGCACGCTGCTCGTCGGCCCGGCGCATCCTGACTACGGCGCGTTCTGTATGGGCGCGGGTCATGGCATTGGTTTTAACGATCAGAAAACCGTCGAAGTGCGTGATTTGATCGACGGGATCGCCGCTGACGCGCCAATGTGGCCGGACTTTGAAGAGGGCTGGAAGGTGTCGCGCATCCTCGATGCTATCGCCCTGTCTCACCAGAGTGGCCGCTGGGTAAACGTATCTGAAATTGTTTGAGGACGGAGCATGAAACAAAAGCAGTTAGATCTGATTTGCATGGGGCGAGTCGCGGTTGATCTCTACAGCCAGCAGATTGGCGCACGCCTCGAGGATGCCAGCAGTTTCGCCCGCTATTTGGGCGGTTCATCGGGGAATGTCGCTTACGGAACGGCACGACAGGGGCTGAAGTCGTCGATGCTGGCTCGCGTTGGCGACGAGCATATGGGGCGTTTTCTGCGTGAGGAACTGACGCAAGTCGGTTGTGATACCAGCCATCTGATTACCGATACCGAACGGCTCACCGCGCTGGTGCTGCTCGGTATCAAAGACCGGGACACCTTTCCGCTGATTTTCTACCGCGATAACTGCGCAGATATGGCGATTACCGCCAGTGATTTTAGCGAGGAGTACATTGCCTCAGCGCGCTGTCTTGCCATCACCGGAACCCATCTTTCCCATCCCGCGACCCGCGAGGCGGTGCTGACCGCGCTGAACTATGCGCGGCGCAACGAAGTGCGCACCGCACTGGATATTGACTACCGTCCGGTGCTCTGGGGGCTGACGGCGCTGGGCGATGGGGAAACGCGTTTTATCGCCGCCCAGCAAGTCACACAGCAACTGCAATCGGTGCTGCATCTGTTTGATGTGATTGTCGGCACGGAGGAAGAGTTCCACATTGCTGGCGGCTCGACTGACACACTTACTGCTCTGAAACAGGTGCGTGAAGTGAGCGGCGCAACGCTGGTGTGTAAGCGTGGTGCACAAGGCTGTTCAGTGTTTACCGGCCAGATCCCGGACTCGCTGGGCGGCGGCATTAATGTCACGGGCGTGCGGGTTGAAGTGCTGAATGTGCTGGGGGCGGGCGATGCGTTTATGTCCGGCCTGATGCGTGGTTATCTCAATGATGAAGGCTGGGAGCAGGCGTGTCGTTACGCGAACGCCTGTGGCGCACTGGTGGTTTCACGCCACGGTTGTGCGCCAGCCATGCCGAGCAAAGTGGAGCTTGATGACTATTTAGCCCGCGAACAGCAAGTGCCACGCCCCGATCTTGACGCGCGTCTGAATCATCTGCATCGCGTAACCACTCGCCGCCGGCAGTGGCCGGAACTGTGCGTAATGGCCTTTGATCATCGCAGTCAGCTTGAAGATATGGCATTGAGCTGCGGGGCAGATTTAAAGCGTATTCCGGCGCTTAAACAGCTGATTTTGCAGGCTAGCCGTGAGGCGGCAAAGTATGCCGAACTGGAAGGGAAAGCTGGTCTGTTGTGCGACGGGACTTTCGGCCAGGATGCACTGAATGCCATTACTGGCGAAGGCTGGTGGATTGGCCGCCCAATCGAGCTACCCGGTTCGCGCCCACTGGAGATGGAACACGGCAATATTGGCTCGCAGCTGATTAGCTGGCCGCAGGAACACATCGTCAAATGTCTGGTGTTCTTCCATCCGGAAGACGCTCACGCTTTGCGCCTTGAGCAAGAGCAAAAGGTGGCGGAGGTGTATCGCGCCTGCTGCCAGTCCGGCCATGAATTACTGCTGGAAGTGATTTTGCCCGCCGACATGCCGCGCAGCGATGACCTTTATTTGCGAGCGATCTCGCGCTTTTACAACCTCGGTATTTATCCGGACTGGTGGAAATTGCCGCCGCTTAGCAGCCAGGGATGGGAAGCCTTGAGCGAGCTGGTAGAAAAACGCGATCCGCATTGCCGTGGCGTCGTCATTCTTGGACTGGATGCGGCAGTGGAAGTGCTGCGCGCCGGATTTAATGCGGCGGCAGATTATCCGATTGTGAAAGGTTTTGCGGTAGGGCGCACCTTGTTTGGTGAAGCGTCGCAGGCCTGGTTAAAACGCGAGATTGATGATGCGCAACTGATTGCCCGCATCCGGGACAACTACCTGCGGTTGATAGCCTTATGGCGTGCACGCGGGCAGACACAATTCTAAGGAGAAGATCATGACTGTACATTTAGGCATTAACCCACTGACCTGGACCAATGACGACCTGCCTTCACTGGGTGCTGACACTTCGCTGGAGACTTGCCTGAGCGAAGGGAAAGAAGCCGGTTTTGCAGGCTTTGAACTGGGGAATAAATTCCCGCGTGAGGCGCGTATTCTGGGGCCAATTCTGGATAAGCATCAGCTGAAACTGGTTTCCGGCTGGTACTCGGGCCGCCTGCTGGAACGCTCCGTTGAAGAAGAAATTGAGGCGGTGCAGCCCCATTTAACGCTGCTGCGCGAACTGGGAGCGAAGGTGCTGGTGTTTGCTGAAGTCTCTGGTTGTATTCACGGTGAGCAGCAAACGCCGGTTCACCTGCGCCCGCGTTTCCCTGCTGAACGTTGGGCAGAATATGGCGAAAAGCTGACGGCTTTTGCGCGCTACACCCAACAACAGGGCGTACAAATTGCCTACCATCACCATATGGGAACAGTGATTGAGAGCGCTCAGGATGTGGATAACCTGATGACTCACACCGGGCCAGAAGTCGGTTTGTTGCTCGATACCGGTCACCTTACTTTTGCCGGGGCTTCGCCGCTGAAAGTCGCCGAGCGCTGGATTGAGCGCATCAATCATGTGCACTGCAAAGACGTGCGCGCTGACGTGCTGGCGGATGTTAAAAACCGCAAGACCAGTTTCCTCGATGCCGTGCTGAGTGGCGTTTTCACCGTACCGGGCGACGGTTGTGTGGATTACCCGCCGATTATGGCGCTGCTGAAAAAACAAGGTTACAGCGGCTGGCTGGTGGTGGAAGCGGAGCAAGATCCGGCGATCGCCCATCCGCTGACTTACGCACGCCTGGGCTACAACAACCTCAGCAAACTGGCGCGGGATGCCGGGCTGATTTAACTGTGCTGATTTAAGGAGTACCGATGTCCAGATTACTTTCGCGCTGGCAACAGCCAGACGAGCAGGGGCGTACGCAACACATTACGCCGCATACGGCAGGCTGGGGATATGTCGGTTTTGACGTTTATCAACTGCGTGAAGGGCAGCGCCTGGAATTGCCCGCAGTGGATGACGAGCGTTGCCTGGTGTTGGTGGCAGGACGCGCCACCATCGACACGCCTTATGCACGTTTCCCGGAAATTGGTGACCGTATGAGCCCGTTTGAGCGGCGTAAACCGTGGGCGGTGTATGTCACAAGCGGCGAAACGGTGCAAGTCGAAGCGCTGACCCAGCTTGAACTGGCGGTATGTTCGGCACCGGGTAAAGGCACGCACAAAACACGGCTTATCGCGCCGCAAGATATTGCTGCCGAGGCGCGGGGTAAAGGCCATAACCAGCGCTATGTGCATAATATTCTGCCGGAAGATAAAGCCGCCGACAGCTTGTTGGTTGTCGAGGTGTATACCAATGAAGGCTGCACCAGCTCTTATCCCAGCCATAAGCACGACACGGATAACCCGCCCAACGAAACCTATCTTGAGGAGACGTATTACCATCGCCTCAACCCGTCGCAGGGTTTCTGTATGCAGCGTGTGTATACCGATGACCGTTCACTGGACGAATGCATGGCGGTCTATGACAAAGACGTGGTGAAGGTGCCGAAGGGATATCATCCGGTGGCCACTATGGCGGGTTATGACAGCTATTATTTGAACGTGATGGCTGGGCCGGTTCGCAAGTGGATGTTTACCTGGGAGCAGGATCATGCCTGGGTAAATAGCGAGGAATATCAGGGGTAGACGCGGGTTTTAACTGAAAAGGGTGGATGCCATATAGCATCCACCTTTTTTTTAGGCTTTTAGTGCAGGATTTTCGCCAGGAAGTCTTTCGCTCGCTCAGACTGCGGATTGTTGAAGAAGTCTTCTTTATTGGAATCTTCGACAATCTTCCCTTCATCCATAAAGATCACGCGGTTCGCCACTTTACGGGCAAAGCCCATTTCGTGTGTCACCACCATCATGGTCATGCCTTCGTTTGCCAGTTCGACCATCACGTCCAGCACTTCGTTGATCATCTCGGGATCAAGTGCGGAAGTTGGTTCGTCAAACAGCATGGCAACCGGGTCCATACACAACGCGCGCGCAATCGCCACACGTTGCTGCTGGCCGCCGGAAAGCTGCGCCGGGAACTTATCGGCATGCGCCGTAAGCCCAACGCGCTCGAGCAACTTAAGCCCTTTTTTACGCGACTCTTCTTTGTTGCGTTTCAGCACTTTCACTTGTGCCAGCGTCAGGTTTTCAATAATCGACAGATGCGGGAAAAGCTCAAAATGTTGGAACACCATGCCAACGTGCGAGCGCAATTCAGCCAGATTGGTTTTCTTGTGGTTTACCTGCGTGCCGTTTACCACGATCTCGCCTTTTTGCACCGGTTCCAGACCGTTGACGGTTTTGATCAGTGTTGATTTACCGGAACCAGACGGCCCACAAACTACCACCACTTCGCCTTTTTTAACGCTCGTTGAGCAGTCGGTTAGCACCTGAAAGTGACCGTACCATTTAGAAACATTTTTCAGGGAAATCATTACACTGTCCTTTTCTTCAAGTAGGTAACCAACAGCGAAGCACTCAAACTGATGACGAAATACACCAAACCGGCAAACAGAATCATCTCAACCTGGGTTCCGTCGCGCTCGCCAATGGTGGTCGCGGTACGGAAGAAATCAGCCAGGCTTAATACATATACCAACGACGTATCCTGGAATAAGACGATGCCCTGGGTTAACAGTAACGGCACCATCGCGCGGAAGGCTTGTGGCAGGATAATCAGTTTCATTGACTGCCAGTGTGTCATCCCGAGCGCCAGCGCGGCATGAGACTGCCCGCGTGAAATGCTCTGAATACCGGCACGAATAATTTCGGAATAGTAGGCGGCTTCAAACATCGAGAAGGCGACCATCGCCGAAATCAGGCGGATGTCCGTCTGTGGCGAAAGCCCCAGTACTTTCTGTAAGAAACCCGGCACCACCAGATAGAACCACAGCAGCACCATCACCAGCGGGATAGAACGGAAAACGTTGACGTAGGCGCTGGCAAACCAGGCGATTGGCTTGATTGGCGACAGGCGCATCACTGCCAGCAAGGTTCCCCACACGATACCGATGACCACCGCAGTGACCGTGATTTTCAGGGTGATAATTAACCCCTGAATCAGGTATGGCATAGCGGGTAAAATTGAAGTCCAGTCAAAATCGTACATTATTTGCCTCCCATGTTGCCAGGCAGGCGAATTTTACGTTCAACCACATACATCACCAGCATAATCACGGCGTTAATCAGCACATAAGCAAGTGTGATGGCGGTAAAGGATTCGTAGGCGTGAGCAGAGTAGTCGAGCAATTTACCGGCTTGCGCGGCCATATCGACCAGGCCAATGGTTGATGCGATGGCCGAGTTCTTCACCAGGTTCATCATCTCAGAGGTCATTGGCGGCACAATCACGCGGTAGGCATTCGGCAGCAAAACATAACGATAGGCTTGCGGCAGGGTCAGCCCCATCGCGAGTGCCGCGTTTTTCTGCCCGCGAGGTAGCGATTGAATAGCAGCACGAACTTGTTCGCAGACACGAGCGGCGGTAAACAGACCGAGGCAAATCATCGACGAGAGGAAGAATTGTATATTCGGGTCAAGCTCAGACTTAAACCACATGCCGAGGTTTTCGGGCAGTAATTCCGGCACCACTAAGTACCAGGTAAAAAACTGCACGATAAGCGGCACATTACGGAATAACTCGACATACAGTGTGCCCATACCCGAAAGCCATTTATTCGGGACGGTACGCAAAATACCGAACAGTGAGCCGACAAAGAAAGCGATTATCCATGCGCAGATGGACAAGGCAACGGTGACCTGGAAGCCATTCCAGATCCAGCCCAGATAAGTGGTGTTGCCGAACGGGGCGGGCTGTAAAAATATTCCCCAGTTCCAGTCTATAGACATAACGTACTCCGAGAAAAAATTGAGGGTAGCACTAGCGCTACCCTCGAAGATTGATGAGAAGCTTGCACCCGTATTTCAGGTCGTTGCCTGAAATTTTGGGTACTTTCACGCCGGATGGGGAACGGCCATCCGACGCATAGTCTGTCCGAGCTTCAGTTCGTCAATCGAGAGGGCAAGGTCATCCCGGCCCCTGGTTCTATACCCGTCATCCTTCAAGCTGCAGGGGTGTTGGCTGCAACTCGAATGCTAACGGGTATGATTAATTAACTGCTTTATCGTTTGGTGTTTTGAACAAGGCTTTCATGTCGTCAGACAGCGCGAAGTTCATGTTGATGTTTTTCGGTGGGATTGGGTTCATGAACCACTTATCGAACCATTTAGCTGCTTCACCGGACGTTTGTGTCTGAGCAATGGTGTCATCCATCAGCTTTTTAAAATCAGCATCGTCTTTACGCAACATACAGCCGTACGCTTCGTGTGATTGCGGAGTGCCAACGATTTCCCAGTTATCCTGTTTCTTCGCTTTTGCACGCTCACCGGCTAACAGGGCATCATCCATCATAAAGGCGACAGCACGGCCACTTTCCAGGGTGCGGAACGAGTCACCGTGGTCTTTGGCGCTGATAATGCGCATGTCCATTTTCTTCTCTTCATTCAGCTTGTTAAGCAGAACTTCAGAAGTGGTACCGGAGGTCACAACCACCGCTTTGCCTTTCAGATCGGCAAAGTCTTTAATCTCGCCGCCTTTCTTAACCAGCAAACGAGTACCTACCACGAAGATAGTGTTGGAGAACGAGGCTTGTTTCTGGCGTTCCAGGTTATTGGTGGTTGAACCGCACTCAAAATCGAAAGTCCCGTTTTGCAGCAATGGAATACGGTTCTGAGAGGTAATCGGGATCAACTTAACTTGCAGGTCAGGTTTGTTGAGTTTTTTCTTTACCGCTTCAACGATGGCATTGGAATAAGCCTGTGAATAGCCGACCACTTTCTGTTGATTATCGTAGTAAGAGAAAGGAACGGAAGATTCACGGTGACCGACCACAATAACGCCATTAGCGGCAATCTTATCCAGAGTGCTTTGTTGAGCAGCAGGTTTCGCATCTTCAGCGTGCGCGATACCCGCGCCTAAACCCATAACCAGCAAAGCTGAGGCTAGTTTACGTAATTGCATGACCAACTCCTTTGTCCTAATGCCACAGGGCATTGATACCTGATGTGAATGTTATTTTGTTGTTGTGTGTTACTAAAACAGGGTGAAACTTGTTCTTTTGTTAACATTTAACATAGCTTGATGTAAAGAATTTGCTATCCAGATGTTTATTTTTGCGAAGTGCGCCGCACCGTTTAAAGGCAAAAATATCTCCTTGCACTACTTTAGTGCTCGTAATGTCATTGTTTGGTGCAGCTCAATGCTTCCTGCTACCCATAGGGTTTGGTTTCAGCATTTTGTTTGTTTCTAATGAGTAAATATTTGCAAAGGTTGTGCCAGAAATAAAAAAGGCCAGCAGTAGCTGGCCATTTTTAGGATGATGCGGGGTTAAAACTTGCGGCGAGAACGAAGAGCCAGCAGAACTGAGGCAAAGCCAAATATCAATGTCAGCCCCCACAGCGGCCAGTCACCGAAGCGCGCATACGGCGTAATACCGCGCGTTGGCGTGACCTTCGCTTCCAGCACTTCACGCGTAAACTGCGGGATGACTGCATCGACATCGCCATCAGCATTCACCACAGCAGTGATGCCGTTGTTAGTGCTGCGCAGCAGTGGACGACCCAATTCCAGCGAGCGCATGCGTGCCATCTGGAAATGCTGCCACGGGCCAATCGACTTACCGAACCACGCATCGTTGGAAATGGTCAGCAGGAAGTCTGTGTCCGGACGGAAGTTATCACGCACTTGTTCGCCAAGGATGATTTCATAACAGATAGCAGGCGTGAGCTTGATACCGTTGGCTGCAAGCTGTGGCTGTAAATACGGGCCACGGCTAAATGATGACATCGGCAAATCAAAGAACGGGGCCAGCGGGCGCAGAATGGATTCCAGCGGCACAAACTCACCAAACGGTACCAGGTGGTTTTTGTTGTACCGATCGGCGCTGTTGTAGCTGTACTGGTTACCTTCACCCAGCGTGATAATGGTGTTGTAGGTGTCGTAGCGGTTTTGTTTATTCAAACGCGCGTCAACAATACCGGTAATCAGCGAGCTGTGTTTAGAGCGCAGCAGGTCGTCCATCATCGTCAGGAATTGCTGCTGGTTTATCTCCAGATCCGGGATTGCCGATTCAGGCCAGATAATCAGCTGGGATTTACCCATCTGCGGCTGTGTTTTATCGAGGTAAATCTTCAGCGTATTCAGCAACTGGTTTTCATCCCATTTCAGGGATTGCGGAATATCGCCCTGAACCATCGCGACATCGACGGTGCGTTCAGGCTGCGGTTGATACCACTGAATTGAACGTAATGGCCACGGTAGCAGCAACAACGCAGCGGCAATGACCGCAGGACTCCAGTTGCGTTCATGCAGTGCATAAACCAACAAGCCGCTGATAACCATCAGCAGGAAGGTGATGCTTTCGACGCCAAGAATTGGCGCAATGCCTTTTAGCGGACCATCAATCTGGCTATAACCAAATTGCAGCCACGGGAAACCGGTTAATACCCAGCCGCGCAGGAATTCAGTGAGTTGCCATAGCATGGGTGCTGCAATAGCCACACGCCACCACGTCGTTTTCGGGCAGAGTTTACTGAGGAAACCGCCAAATAAGCCGGTATATAACGACAAGTAAGCGGCAAGCAAAACCACCAAAAAGATATTCACCGGGCCAGGCATACCACCAAATTGCGCGATACTGACATACACCCAGTTTATGCCTGAGCCAAATAGCCCCAGCCCCCAGAAGAAACCAATCCAGGCGCTTTGAATAGGACGGCGATTGAGAGTCAGCCCCTGAAGCCCAGCCAAAGAAAGAATGGCGGCAGGCCAGAAATCGTAAGGGGAGAAAGCCAGCGTTCCGCAGGCACCAAAAAGCAGCGCCAGCAACAGACGAACGCGCTGGCGTCGAAGGAGTAGGGCTATAGCCATCTTTAAATTAATCTTCCAGTTTCGGTTGTGGCGAGTCGTCCGGAATTCTGACATGAACCTGAATCACACGGCGGCTATCTGCCATCGCGACTTTAAACTGATAACCATCAATTTCAATGGTTTCGCCACGGGCAGGTAAGTGGCCAAAGGCCTGCATCACTAATCCACCAATGGTATCCACTTCGTCATCATTGAAATGGGTAGCGAAGGTGTCGTTGAAATCTTCGATTGAGGCCAAAGCACGGACCGTCCATGTATGGCGGCTTAGCTGGCGGAAATCGCTATCTTCTTCGTCGTCGTACTCATCTTCAATTTCCCCGACAATCAGTTCGAGAATATCTTCGATAGTCACAAGGCCGGAAACCCCGCCAAACTCATCAATCACAATCGCCATGTGGTAGCGCTGCTGACGAAACTCTTTCAGCATGCGGTCAACACGCTTACTTTCTGGCACAACAACGGCCTGACGTAACACTTTTTCCATGCTAAATGGCTCAGTATCGCTGCGCATAAACGGCAGCAGATCTTTGGCCATCAGAATCCCTTCGATATGATCTTTGTCTTCACTGATCACCGGGAAGCGGGAGTGTGCTGATTCGATGATCACATCGAGGCATTCGTCCAGCGTCTGGTTGTGTTTGAGCGTTACCATTTGCGAGCGAGGGATCATGATGTCGCGGACGCGTTGGTCGGCGATGTCCATCACGCCTTCGAGCATGTCGCGGGTATCCTGATCGATCAGATCGTTTTGCTCAGAATCACGGATGAGTGTCAGCAGATCGTCACGGTTTTTAGGTTCACCGTGGAATAGCTGGTTGAGAATCAGGGAAAAGAATCCCTTCTTACTGGCAGGCGTGTCACTGTTTTGTGAGTTGTCGTCGCTCATGGCGTTTGGTTTGAGGCCTCTCGATAATGAATTGATAACAGGCAGTTTAATCGTGCACTGCCTGCGGTTCTGCGCTCAGAAGGGTTAACCCTACAGAGACTATTCTTTCTCGGCAATGTACGGATCAGCATACCCAAGAGCAAGCATTATCTCTGTTTCCAGGGATTCCATCTCTTCGGCTTCCTCATCTTCAATATGATCATAGCCAAGCAGATGCAAACTACCGTGGATGACCATATGTGCCCAATGTGCATCCAGCGGTTTTTGCTGCTCTTTTGCTTCTTGTTCCACCACCTGACGGCAAATAATCAGGTCGCCCAGTAATGGAAGTTCAATGCCTGGCGGGGCTTCAAACGGGAACGAAAGCACGTTGGTGGATTTATCTTTCCCACGGTAAGTGAGGTTCAGATCGTGGCTCTCTGCATCATCCACCAGGCGAATCGTAACTTCTGATTCTTCCTGAAACTGTGGAATGACCGCATCAAGCCAGGTCTGAAATTGTTCTTCCGTTGGCAGGCCGCTTGCGTCTTCACACGCGACCTGTAAATCCAGTATTACCTGACTCATTTACTCTCCTGAGCGGCAGCATTGATTGCCATCGCTTCTCGCTTGCGCTCTGCTGCGAGTTCATCTTTACGAACCTGTTCGGCGTTTTCCCACGCTTCATAGGCATTCACAATGCGTGCCACCACCGGGTGGCGTACTACGTCTTCGCTGTTAAGGAAGTTAAAACTGATTTCATCGACTTCGGCCAGCACCTCAATGGCGTGGCGCAGGCCGGATTTCAGATTTTTTGGCAAATCGATTTGGGTGACATCACCAGTAATTACTGCTTTGGAGTTGAAGCCAATGCGCGTCAGGAACATCTTCATCTGTTCGATGGTGGTGTTCTGGCTTTCATCAAGAATGATGAAAGCATCGTTTAATGTACGCCCACGCATGTAGGCCAATGGTGCGACTTCAATAACATTGCGCTCCATTAGCTTTTCAACGCGCTCAAAACCGAGCATCTCAAACAGGGCGTCGTAAAGCGGACGCAAGTAAGGGTCGACTTTTTGGCTTAAATCGCCAGGCAGGAAGCCCAGTTTTTCACCGGCTTCGACGGCTGGGCGCGTCAGCAGAATACGACGGATATCTT
Source organism: Buttiauxella sp. S19-1 (assembly GCF_022134725.1). Taxonomy (NCBI): domain Bacteria; kingdom Pseudomonadati; phylum Pseudomonadota; class Gammaproteobacteria; order Enterobacterales; family Enterobacteriaceae; genus Buttiauxella; species Buttiauxella sp. S19-1. Next base: position 30,458 of record NZ_JAHWLU010000032.1, on the reverse strand, counting down.
GACGTTCCAGCGCATCCACTGCCGCAGCAACTGCGAGGTACGTTTTACCGGTACCAGCAGGGCCGACGCCAAAGGTGATGTCATGGTCGAGAATATTGGCGATGTATTGCGCCTGATTTGGCGTGCGTGGCTTGATAACGCCACGTTTGGTCTTGATATTGACCGCTTTGCCGTACTCAGGAACACTTTCGGCAGACTGTTCCAGGACGCGAATTTCTTTGATGGCGAGATGGATTTGTTCAGGGGTTATATCCTGAGTCTCACCGCGCATCGGTGCGGTATCAACGTACAGATTGCGCAGAATATCTGCCGCGGCGTTTACTAAAATCGGGCGACCCGTGAGCTTGAAGTGATAGTCGCGGCGGTTGATTTCGATCCCCAGCCGACGTTCAAGCTGCTTGATGTTGTCATCAAATGGGCCACACAGGCTTAGCAGACGCGCATTGTCTGCGGGTTCTAGCGTAATTTCACGTGTTTCGATATTCAAACTTATCCTCGGGGTCACTCTGGGCCAGTTGAAGGAGTTGCTGCATTAACGCAGGCCATAAAAAGATTATTTACGGCGAGTGAAGATGGTGCAAGCCTGGTTTTTGATATTTGGGTGGCTGATTCAGAATGCAAGTGCAAATACTGAAAATGCCCGTCGGTTCACGGCGTTAGTGAACCGACGGGCAAAGCAGGGAGGAATTAAGGCTGATAAATTCCAACGCCGATTTCATTTTCTTTACGAGTGCGGGCAATAACTGACTCCGGAGACTCGGCAATACGCAGGCCCATCTGGTCTTCGGTGCGCACGACTTTTCCGCGCAGTGAGTTGTTAGTAGCCACTTCAGTAATTTCGACATCGACAAATTTACCGACCATGTCCGGGGTGCCCGCAAAGTTGACGCCACGGTTGTGTTCGGAACGACCGGTCAGCTCCATAATGTTTCTGCGTGACGTGCCTTCAACCAGAATGCGTTGTGTGGTGCCAACCATTTTCCGGCTCAACTCCATTGCTTGCTGATTGATGCGGTCTTGCAGAATATACAGACGCTGTTTTTTCTCTTCTTCTGGCACGTCGTCAACCATATCGGCGGCGGGGGTGCCAGGGCGTGAGGAGAAGATGAAGCTGTAGCTGACGTCAAAATTCACATCGGCAATCACTTTCATGGTTTGCTCGAAGTCCTGCTGGGTTTCACCAGGGAAGCCAACGATAAAGTCAGAGCTAATCTGGATATCTGGACGGGCTGCGCGTAGCTTGCGAATCGTCGATTTGTATTCAAGAGCGGTATGGGTACGACCCATCAGGTTCAACACACGGTCTGAACCACTTTGAATCGGCAGATGCAGGAAACTCACCAGCTCAGGCGTATCGCGATAAACCTCGATGATATCGTCGGTGAATTCAATCGGGTGGCTGGTGGTAAAACGAATACGGTCAATACCGTCAATTGCCGCCACCAGGCGCAGCAGTTCTGCGAATGAACAGATACCGCCATCGAAAGTCGGCCCGCGGTAAGCATTCACGTTTTGGCCAAGCAGATTCACTTCACGCACGCCTTGCGCTGCGAGTTGTGCGATTTCAAACAGCACATCATCACACGGGCGGTTCACTTCCTCACCGCGGGTATAAGGCACCACGCAGTAAGTACAATACTTGTTACAGCCTTCCATAATAGAAACGAAAGCGGTCGGGCCATCGGCTTTTGGCTCTGGCAGACGGTCAAACTTTTCGATTTCCGGGAAACTGACGTCAACGATTGGGCTACGGTTGCCACTAACTTTGTTGATCATTTCCGGTAAGCGATGCAGGGTTTGCGGTCCGAAAACGATATCAACATAGTGCGCGCGACTGCGGATCAGCTTGCCTTCCTGGGAAGCAACGCAGCCGCCAACGCCGATAATGATATCGGGATTTTTGCGCTTTAAGAGTTTCCAACGGCCAAGCAGATGGAATACTTTTTCCTGGGCCTTTTCACGGATAGAGCAGGTATTGAGCAGCAATACGTCCGCTTCTTTTGGGTTATCCGTGAGGATATAGCCATGCGTGCTGTTCAGCAGATCGGCCATCTTCGATGAATCGTATTCGTTCATCTGACAGCCCCAGGTTTTGATATGGAGTTTTTTTGTCATCGACTTGCCATTGCTCAGTTAAAGCCAGGAATTCAGGCCGCGTATTGTAATGCTTTGGCCTTGATGTGACCAGCCTACGAAACCGGCGTAAAAATCCGGTAGAATCAGGATAGACAATTTAAGGACAAAATCATCATGTTGAACCAGCCAATAGATGTTGCGGTAGTCGGCGGGGGGATGGTCGGCGCGGCTGCCGCTCTTGGTCTCGCGCAAAATGGTTTTCAAGTGGCAGTTATTGAGCATCAGGCGCCTGCTGCCTTTGACGCCACAAGCCAACCCGATGTGCGTATTTCGGCTATCAGCAGCGCGTCAGTGGGTTTACTGAAATCGCTAGGTGTCTGGCAGGCGATTCGGGCAATGCGTACACATGCGTATCGCCAGCTTGAAACCTGGGAGTGGGAAAGCGCACACGTGAGCTTTAATGCCCAGGAGCTTGGACTGCCAGAACTGGGTTATATGGTTGAAAACCAGGTTTTGCAGCTGGCTTTATGGCAGGCGCTGGAAGCCCATCCGAACGTTACGTTGCTCTGCCCGGCTCAAATTGACCGTATGCACGGGCAAGCAGGGAAGTGGACGCTGCATTTTGCGGATGAGCAGACCTTAACGGTGCCGATGGTGATTGGTGCTGATGGTGCGAATTCACAGGTGCGCCGCTGGGCGGGCATTGGTATTCATGCCTGGCAATATCGCCAGTCTTGCATGTTAATTACCGTGAAGTGCGAGTCTCAGCCTGGCGACAGTACCTGGCAGCATTTCACACCAGCAGGGCCGCATGCGTTTTTACCGTTGTTCGATAATTGGGCATCTCTGGTGTGGTACGACTCACCGGCTCGAATTCGCCAGTTGCAAAATATGTCGATGCCGCAGCTGCAAAAAGCCATTCAAGCGAATTTTCCTGAACGCTTAGGCAAAGTCACTCCCGTCGCCAGTGGCGCATTCCCGCTGACGCGTCGCCATGCGTTGCAATACACGCAACAAGGTTTGGCGCTGATTGGTGACGCTGCGCATACCATTCACCCGTTAGCCGGGCAGGGGGTAAATCTCGGTTATCGTGATGTGGAAGCGCTGCTTGATGTGATGATCAATGCACGTAGTTATGGGGAGAATTGGGCGGATGCGCGAGTGTTAAAACGCTACCAGACGCGCAGGCAAGCGGATAATTTCCTGATGCAAAGCGGCATGGATCTGTTCTACGCCGGTTTCAGTAACAACTTAGGGCCGCTGCGAGTCATTAGAAATCTGGGGCTGATGGCAGCAGAACGCGGTGGTGTACTGAAACGCCAGGCGTTGAAGTATGCGTTAGGGTTATGAGTCGATAGTTTTTCGTAGGTCGGATTAGCGTTAGCGACATCCGACTTCAATTCAGACGAGATTATTCAAACGCAGAAAAGCAAAAAGCTCGCCGAAGCGAGCTTTTCATTTTTGGCTGGGGTACGAGGATTCGAACCTCGGAATGCTGGTATCAGAAACCAGAGCCTTACCGCTTGGCGATACCCCAAAAATATGGTGGCTACTACGGGAATCGAACCTGTGACCCCATCATTATGAGTGATGTGCTCTAACCAGCTGAGCTAAGTAGCCTAATTTTAAAACTATTTCTTCGACTGGCTGGGGTACCTGGATTCGAACCAGGGAATGCCGGTATCAAAAACCGGTGCCTTACCGCTTGGCGATACCCCAACTTAGGGCGCACAAAACTAACGTGCTATGTCGAAAACTGCTATATCAAAAAAATTGGCTGGGGTACCTGGATTCGAACCAGGGAATGCCGGTATCAAAAACCGGTGCCTTACCGCTTGGCGATACCCCATCCGTGCAACGCGTTAAAATGGTGCGGGAGGCGAGACTTGAACTCGCACACCTTGCGGCGCCAGAACCTAAATCTGGTGCGTCTACCAATTTCGCCACTCCCGCGCTAAAAAAAGAATAATGGTGGCTACTACGGGAATCGAACCTGTGACCCCATCATTATGAGTGATGTGCTCTAACCAGCTGAGCTAAGTAGCCTTCTTTTTTTCTGCGTAACCTTATCGGCGTTGCGGGGCGCATTATGCGTAGTTGGACTTCTAGCGTCAACAAATTTTTTCCCGAAAAGTCGCGGAAATTGTCTGTTTGACTAGCTTACGAACAGCTTGATGCAATATTCGTCAATTATCGGTTATTTCGTGGTTTTATTTGATGAAAAGCCCCGAATAAGGGCTGGGGATATTGCAGAAACAAAAACGGGCCCGTAGGCCCGTGTGTCTAATTTTGCTCGCTTATTTGTAAGCGGACTGGTGAACGCCTACTGCACGGCCTGATGGATCATTCATTGTTTTGAAGGCTTCATCCCATTCAATGGCCTTAGCGGACGAACAGGCAACGGATGGGCCGCCTGGAACACATTGCGCAGCACTTGGCAGTGGGAACAATTCTTCGAAGATTTCACGGTACAAATAAGCTTCTTTAGAGCCTGGTGTGTTGTACGGGAAGCGATAGCTTGCGGTTTCCAGTTGTTGGTCGGTGACCTGACCCGCAGCAACTTCTTTCAGCGTGTCAATCCAGCTGTAACCTACACCATCGGAGAACTGCTCTTTCTGACGCCATGCCACACTTGCTGGCAGATAGGATTCAAAACATTCACGAAGGATATGTTTTTCCATCTTGCCGTTGCCGCACATTTTGTCTTTCGGGTTGATACGCATCGCGACATCGAGGAATTTTTTGTCCAGGAACGGTACGCGAGCTTCAACACCCCAGGCCGACATCGCTTTGTTAGCACGCGCACAGTCAAACATATGCAGTGCTTGCAGCTTGCGAACGGTTTCTTCGTGCAGCTCTTTATCGTTTGGCGCTTTATGGAAGTACAAGTAGCCGCCAAACACTTCATCAGAACCTTCACCAGACAGCACCATCTTGATGCCCATGGCTTTGATTTTGCGTGACATCAAATACATTGGGGTAGAGGCGCGAATAGTGGTCACATCGTAAGTTTCAATGTGATAGATAACATCGCGAATCGCATCCAGGCCTTCTTGCACCGTGAAATGAATTTCGTGGTGCACGGTGCCTAAGTGGTTTGCCACTTCTTGCGCCGCAATCAGGTCAGGGGAACCGACCAGGCCGACCGCAAAGGAGTGCAACTGAGGCCACCAGGCTTCTGAGCGCTCTTCATCTTCTACACGACGGGCAGCAAATTTCTTGGTAATTGCAGAGATAACCGAGGAATCCAGACCACCAGACAGCAGCACGCCGTACGGCACGTCAGACATCAGGTGGCTTTTTACGGAATCTTCCAGCGCCTGGCGCAATTCGTTTTTGTCGGTGACGTTATCTTTTACTGCATCGTATTCGAACCAGTCACGCTGGTAGTAACTACGGATTTCACCGTCTTTACTCCACAGATAGCTGCCTGCCGGGAACTCTTTAATGGTGCGGCAAACTGGAACCAGCGCTTTCATTTCGGAAGCGACATACATGTTGCCGTGTTCGTCATAACCCATATACAAAGGGATGATGCCGATATGGTCGCGGCCAATCAGGTAAGCGTCTTGTGTTTCATCATACAGAATGAAGGCAAACATTCCCTGCAGGTCATCGAGGAACTCTGGGCCTTTTTCCTGATACAGCGCCAGGATGACTTCGCAGTCAGAACCTGTCTGGAATTCGTAACGGTCACCGTATTCTGCGCGCAGCGCCTGGTGGTTGTAGATTTCACCGTTAACTGCCAGTGCATGAGTTTTTTCTTTGTTATACAGCGGTTGTGCGCCAGCGTTGACGTCAACAATAGAGAGGCGTTCATGGGAAAGAATGGCTTTATCATTTGCGTAAACACCAGACCAGTCCGGGCCGCGGTGGCGCATCAGACGAGACAACTCAAGCGCTTTTTTACGCAATTCGACCGCATCGGTCTTGATATCCAGAACACCAAAAATTGAACACATAGAACTCTCTCCGTAATGCTTCTGTGAGCCATTAAATTGTATAGTTGCGTTGCATGACTATGAAAATGCGCAATCATTGACGGGAATGCAAGCCCTTTAGTCTTTCAGGGGTAAATAGTTCAATTGCGATTGTTGATTATTGAAAAATGATGAGGGAATAGACGGAATAATTAGCGGATCGGCAATTTAATGAAAGGATCGTTAAATGATGGTTGCAGATTGATAGGGTGGATTAGCGAATGCATTATCCACCACTTAAACGTTTAGATAATATCGACTTCAGCGACCGACGGGTAAATCCACGAAGGGCGGAACGGCATGGCATCAATATCGTTTAACGTCGAAACACCCGACAGCACCAGAATGGTTTCTAAACCCGCCTGGAAGCCTGCAAGAATATCGGTACGCAAGTTATCGCCAACAATCACCGTATGCTCGGAATGCGCCTGCATCTTGTTGAGTGCGGCACGGATAATCCACGGGCTAGGCTTGCCGACACAGAACGGTTTACGACCCGAAATTTTCTCGATCCCTGCGCAAAGCGCACCACAGGCTGGATAGTAACCACGGCCATGTGTATCAGGGTTAGTCGCAATAAAGCGAGCGCCGTTAGCCACAAAATAGGCGGCCTTGTGCATCATTTCCCAGTTATAGGAACGTGTTTCCCCGACGATAACAAAGTCTGGGTTGATGTCAGTGATTGTGAAACCGGCTTTATACAGCTCGTGAATCAATGCACCTTCACCGACAACATAGGCTTTCTTCCCTTCCTGACGGCGCAGGAAATCGGCAGTAGCCATTGCGGAGGTATAGAAGACGCTGTCCGGCACATCAATACCGGCGGATGCAAAACGGTTCGCCAGATCCTGGCCTGTCTGCGAAGGGTAGTTAGTCAGCAGAACTAACGGCATGCCCTTTTCCATGATGCGCGCTAAGAATTCATTAGCACCTGGTACGGCGATGTTGTCGTGCATCAGCACGCCGTCAATATCACAAATTACATTCTGAATGGTCATTGATTACCTTGGCTCACATTTCAGGAAGGCGTAACTATATCGTAAAAAGGCTTACGGCTGAGTTAACTTTCCAGCAAACGTTGCAGCAGAACGCCATTCAACATCGAGCGTTTTACCAAAGCAAACGCGCCAATAGCGGAACGGTCATCGAGTTTTGAACGCACGACAGGCAGGTTTTTGCGGAATGCTTTCAGTACCTGAGTGTTGATACAGCTTTCAATCGCGGGCAGAAGCACTTTTTCGGCTTCAATGATTTCCCCGGCAATCACGACTTTTTGCGGGTTAAACAAGTTAATGGCAATGGCGATGGCTTTACCAAGATGGCGGCCAACATGTTCAATGACTTCGCAGGCTAGCGCATCGCCTTTATTGGCGGCTTTGCAGATGGTAGTAATATCGCAATCTTCGAGTGTCAGGCGGCTGTTGTAACCTTGTTCAAGTAAGTGACGCACACGATGTTCAATAGCGGCATTAGCCGCAATCGTTTCCAGACAACCAAAGTTTCCGCAGTGGCAACGCTCGCCTAAAGGATCCACCTGAATGTGACCAATCTCTCCGACATTACCGTTACGGCCAATAAAAATTCGCCCGTTGGATAAAATCCCCGCCCCCGTGCCGCGGTGAACGCGCACCAAAATGGAGTCATCACAGTCGTGAGTTGCACCAAAGTAGTGCTCAGCAAGTGCCAGGCTACGGATGTCATGCCCCACATAGCAGGTCACTTTGAACTGTTTTTCAAGACTATCGACCAGCGACCAGTTGTTCACCTGGATATGTGGCATGTAACGAATCACGCCGCTTTCAGGGTCAACCAGACCAGGCAAGATTACTGAGATAGCGATCAGCTCACGCATCTTGCGTAAATTTTGCTCGATGAACTGCGATATAGCATTGAGTAATGCGTGCTCAAGCGTTTCCTGAGTACGTTCAGGAAGGGAGTAATGTTCTTCGGCAAGCGGTTTAGCGCTGAGATCAAACAGCGTGATGGTGGCGTCATGGCGGCCAAGACGCACGCCAATGGCGTGGAAATTGCGGGTTTCAGTAATAATTGAGATAGCGCGGCGGCCTCCGGTGGAAGCCTGTTGATCAACTTCTTTGATCAAGCCGCGCTCAATGAGCTGACGAGTAATTTTCGTGACGCTGGCCGGTGCAAGCTGGCTTTGCTCGGCAATCTGAATGCGGGAGATTGGCCCGTGTTGGTCGATCAGGCGGTATACCGCCGCGCTATTCAGCTGTTTTACCAGATCGACATTACCAATTTGAGCCTGTCCGCCAGTCGTCATGCCTTAATTACTCAGTTACGACCTCGTTACCATTAACGAATGTCTTGGTGATTTTAAAATCGCGGGTAAATGCCGTCAGGTTGGCGACTTTCCCAGCTTCGATAGTCCCTATTTGCTGCTCAACACCCATCGCTCGGGCAGGGTAGAGAGTGGCCATACGCAAGACTTCGTCCAAAGCGATACCTGCATGCTCAACCAGGTTACGTACCCCTTCAATCATCGTCAGGGCAGAACCGCTCAGCGTACCGTTCTCATCTACACATAAACCATCACGGTAGTATATTGTTTTTCCTGCGAAAATGAACTCGTCGATATTCGCACCCGCCGGAGCAGTTGCATCGGTGACCAGGCAAAGCTTATCGCCCTTAACCTTTTTCGCCGTACGAATATTGGCATAGTCCACATGCAAGCCATCGGCAATGATACCGCAGTAAACATCGGGTTCATCAAAAATTGCGCCTGCAAGACCCGGTTCACGGCCAGTGATATATGGCATCGCATTGAAAAGGTGGGTTGCGAAGGTAATTCCCGCACGGAAACCAATTTTGGCTTCTTTTACGGTTGCATTGGAGTGCCCGGCAGAAACGACAATGCCAGAAGCGACCAATTTGCTAATGACTTCTGGTGCCACCATTTCTGGCGCTAAAGTGACTTTGGTGATCACATCTGCGTTTTGGCACAGGAAATCGACCAGTTCGGAGTCAGGTTTACGCACGAAACTTGGGTTGTGCGTACCCTTTTTCACCATATTCAGCCATGGGCCTTCAAGATGCAGACCGAGTGCCTGGTGCTGATATTTCGCCAGGTATTCGCGCATCACTTTCACGCCTTGCTTCATCAGCTCATCGCTGCTGGTAATCAGTGTTGGTAAATAGCTGGTGCAGCCAGAACGCTCATTGGCTTTCTGCATGATTTCCAGCGTTTCAACGGTCACCGCATCGGCTGAATCGTTGAACTGCACACCACCACAACCATTCAACTGCACATCAATAAAACCGGGGGCGATGATTGCACCGCCCACATCGCGAGTCTCAATACCCGCTGGGAGATCTGAGCGCGGGCAAACGCGTTCAATCAGGCCGTTCGCGATAATTACCGCGTGATCATCAAGAATTTCATGGCCGGTATAAATCCGACCGTGAGTTAATGCAAACATAGGTACCCCCGGTAATGACTATTACTTAAAGATCTTTGATATTTTCTGCTTCAAGTTCATTGAAGTACTTCAGCGTCTTCACTTTCAGTTCCATGGTGGACGGCTCATCGCAAACTACCACTGCTTTAGGATGCAGTTGCAGACAGCTAATGGTCCACATGTGATTCACGTTGCCTTCCACAGCCGCTTGCAGCGCTTGCGCTTTCAAATGACCAAGAACCAAAATCATCACTTCTTCTGCATCAAGCAGTGTGCCCACGCCAACAGTCAGCGCATATTTTGGCACTTGAGAGACATCGCCACCAAAGAAACGGGAGTTTGCAACACGGGTGTCATGAGTCAGCGTTTTGATACGAGTACGGGATGCCAAAGAAGATGCCGGTTCGTTGAACGCGATATGACCATCGTTGCCTACGCCACCCATAAACAGGTGAATTTTGCCGTAAGAACGAATTTTTTCTTCATAGCGACGGCACTCGGCGTCAACATCTTCGGCGTTACCATTCAGCAGATTGATGTTTTCCGCTGGGATATCAACGTGATCAAAGAAATTGCGGTGCATGAACGTATGATAGCTTTCCGGGTGCTCTTTTGGCAGACCAACGTATTCATCCATGTTAAAGGTGACGACGTTTTTAAAGCTAACCTGGCCCGCTTTGTGCATCTCTACCAGCGCTTTGTACGCTTCAAGAGGCGTGCCGCCGGTTGGCAGACCCAGCAAGAAAGGACGATCTGCTGTCGGATTAAACGCATTGATACGCTTAACGATATGGCGTGCTGCCCATTTGCCTACTTGAGCCGGGGTAGCCAGGGGAATCAGTCTCATCATTCACCTCATAAGTTAATAGAAATACGGATGTCGCCAGATTGATTATCCGAACCCTCTAAGGGTAAACCAGTTTCTTCCTGGTCATAACGGCATCAATCCGTCTTGATTTTTCGGATGATAAAATAAGTTTTAGTCGATAGCTAGCCAAAGGGGAGTGCAATAACAATATTTGGTGATTTTAATCACAAAAAAAGGGTGTTTAATTTGCGATACGAATTAATTTTTCACACACTCAGAAGGTTGGTGAATCTTCGCCATGCTTTCAAGGTTTGTTAAACAATAATAAAACTGCTTTGAACGAGCCTTAACGGGGTCTCATAGGGGGAATTAACGTGAGTATTCTTGGTTACATGCAAAAGGTTGGCCGCGCACTTATGGTGCCGGTTGCCACATTACCAGCCGCAGCCATATTAATGGGTGTTGGCTACTGGATTGACCCAACGAGCTGGGGCGGTGATAACGCATTAGCCGCGTTGTTCATCAAATCTGGTGCTGCAATTATTGATAACATGGGTGTGCTGTTTGCCATTGGTGTGGCTTACGGTATGTCCAAAGATAAAGATGGTGCTGCTGCACTAACCGGCTTTGTCGGTTTCCTGGTTCTGACCACACTTTGTTCGCCAGCGGCTGTTTCCATGATCAAGCATATTCCGCTGGATCAGGTTCCGTTTGCGTTCTCTAAAATTCAGAACCAATTTGTTGGTATCATGGTGGGGATTATCTCCGCAGAGTTGTACAACCGCTTCAGCAGTGTCGAACTGCCAAGAGCGTTGTCCTTCTTCAGCGGCCGCCGCCTGGTTCCAATCCTCACCTCCTTCGTGATGATTGCTGTTGCCTTTATCATGATGTTCATCTGGCCAATCGTGTTTAGCGGCCTGGTAAACTTTGGTGAGCACATTCAGAAGTTGGGTTCTGTTGGCGCAGGTGTTTATGCGTTCTTCAACCGTCTGCTGATTCCAGTGGGTCTGCACCACGCGCTGAACTCCGTATTCTGGTTCGACGTTGCGGGTATCAACGATATTCCTAAGTTCCTTGGCGGTGCTAAATCTATCGCTGAAGGTACCGGTATTGTGGGTATCACAGGTCGTTACCAGGCTGGTTTCTTCCCAATCATGATGTTCGGTCTTCCAGGTGCTGCGCTGGCAATTTACCAGTGTGCGCGTCCTGAAAACAAAGCCAAAGTCATGGGTATCATGATGGCGGGTGCGTTTGCTGCCTTCTTTACTGGTATCACCGAACCGTTGGAATTCTCCTTCATGTTCGTGGCCCCAGTTCTGTATCTGATTCACGCAGTGCTGACGGGTATCTCCGTATTTATCGCAGCAAGCATGCATTGGATTGCTGGTTTCGGCTTCAGTGCGGGTCTGGTGGATATGGTGCTTTCTTCCCGTAACCCACTGGCGACACACTGGTACATGCTGATCCCGCAAGGCCTGGTGTTCTTCGCTATCTACTACGTTGTGTTCCGTTTCACTATCACCAAATTCAATCTGTTGACCCCAGGGCGTGAACTGGCTGTTGCAGGTGATGAAACTGATGGTCAGGACGTGAATGTTAGCGCCAATAGCAATCAAGATGTTTCTGAGCTGGCTCGTCAGTACATCGCTGCTGTGGGTGGTTCAGCTAACCTGACAGGTATCGACGCGTGTATCACTCGTCTGCGCCTGAACGTAAAAGACTCTTCATTGGTTAACGAATCTCTGGCTAAACGCCTGGGTGCAACCGGTGTTATCCGTCTCAACAAAACCAGCGTGCAAATCATCGTCGGCTTCGTCGCTGAGAAAATTGCTAACGCAATGAAAACGGTAGGTGATGTTGCAGCGGCTCCAGTTAGCGCTACAGCTGCACCGGTTGCCGCAGCTACTGCAAAACCACAGGCTGTACCAAACGCTGTCACCATCGCCGCTCTGGTTTCTCCAGTAACGGGTGATGTGGTTGCTCTGGAACAAGTTCCTGATGAAGCCTTCGCCAGCAAAGCAGTAGGTGATGGTGTTGCTGTTAAGCCAACCGAGAAAATGGTTGTCGCGCCAGCTGCCGGTACTATCGTTAAGATCTTTAACACCAACCACGCGTTCTGTCTGGAAACCGAAAAAGGTGCAGAAATCGTTGTCCATATGGGCATTGATACTGTCGCACTGAACGGCCAGGGCTTTACTCGTCTGGTAGAAGAGGGTGCTGAAGTGGTTGCAGGCCAGCCGATTCTGGAAATGGACCTTGATTTCCTGAACGCAAATGCTCGCTCCATGATTAGCCCGGTTGTTTGCAGCAACATTGATGACTACAGCGGTCTGGTTATTCAGGCGCAAGGTTCAGTGGTTGCGGGGCAAACGCCTCTGTACGAAATTAAAGGCAAATAATCGCTCCTGAGTCATAGATTGTGCCTTTAGCGGCTGGAGAGTATTTTCTCCAGCCGCTTTTTTATTGCCTCAGCTTGACCCTTCCCGATCCCCTTATTTATTCAACAAAAGGTTGTTTCCGACGCTTGCTTATAAGATCATGTGCCGATAACTGAAGTTTTTGCACAGAGGAACCCGCGATGAGTGAGGCAGAAGCCCGCCCAACTAACTTTATTCGCCAGATTATTGATGAAGATTTGGCTAATGGTAAGCACACCAGCATTTGCACCCGTTTTCCGCCAGAGCCAAATGGCTATCTGCATATCGGCCATGCAAAATCCATCTGCCTGAACTTTGGTATCGCACAAGATTATCAAGGGCAGTGCAACCTGCGTTTCGATGACACTAACCCAGCAAAAGAAGACATCGAATTCGTAGATTCAATTAAGCACGATGTTGAATGGCTTGGTTTTCACTGGTCAGGCAATGTGCGCTACTCCTCCGATTATTTCGATCAGTTGTTCAACTATGCTGTAGAGCTTGTCAATAAAGGTCTGGCGTATGTTGACGAACTGACTCCAGAGCAGATCCGTGAATATCGCGGCTCATTGACCGCACCTGGGAAAAATAGCCCATACCGCGATCGTAGCGTCGAGGAAAACCTCGCGCTGTTCGAGAAAATGCGTAACGGTGAATTTGCTGAAGGCACTGCGTGCCTGCGTGCCAAAATTGACATGGCATCACCATTTATCGTGATGCGCGATCCGGTTATTTATCGCATCAAATTTGCTGAACACCATCAGACTGGTACCAAGTGGTGCATCTATCCGATGTACGACTTCACGCACTGCATTTCCGATGCGCTGGAAGGTATTACTCACTCTTTATGTACGCTGGAGTTCCAGGACAACCGTCGTCTGTACGATTGGGTGCTGGATAACATCACTATTCCTGTGCACCCGCGTCAGTACGAGTTCTCTCGCCTGAACCTCGAATACTCCATCATGTCTAAGCGTAAGCTGAACCTGCTGGTGACTGAGAAAGTAGTGGAAGGGTGGGATGACCCACGTATGCCAACCATTTCTGGCCTGCGTCGTCGTGGTTACACTGCCGGTTCTATTCGTGAGTTCTGTAAGCGTATTGGCGTGACCAAACAAGACAACACCGTTGAAATGGCTGCTTTGGAATCATGTATTCGTGATGACCTGAACGAAAACGCCCCGCGCGCGATGGCAGTGCTCGATCCGGTGAAAGTGATTATTGAAAACTTCCCGCAGGGCGAAGTGGAAATGGTCACCATGCCAAACCATCCGAACAAGCCAGAGATGGGTAGCCGCCAGGTGCCGTTCAGCCGTGAGATCTACATCGATCGTGCTGACTTCCGCGAAGAAGCGAATAAGCAGTACAAGCGTCTGGTGTTGGGCAAAGAAGTCCGCCTGCGTAATGCTTATGTGATTAAAGCCGATCGTGTTGAGAAAGATGAAGCCGGGAATATCACCGTGCTGCATTGTTCCTACGATCCGGACACATTAAGCAAAGACCCGGCTGATGGCCGTAAAGTAAAAGGCGTTATTCATTGGGTAAGTGCTGAACACGCCTTGCCAGTTGAAATTCGCCTTTACGACCGTCTGTTCAGCGTGGCTAACCCAGGTGCGGCGGAAGATTTCCTGGCAACGATCAACCCAGAGTCTCTGGTGATTAAGCAAGGTTTCGTCGAACCAAGCCTGCAAAATGCTGAGAAAGGCAAAGCGTATCAGTTCGAGCGTGAAGGTTATTTCTGCCTTGATAGCCGTCTGGCAACTGCGGAAAAACTGGTGTTTAACCGCACCGTTGGTTTGCGTGATACCTGGGCCAAAATAGGCGAGTAATTAGTTATACACGCAGTCAATATGTAACAAAGACGCCGCAAATCGCGGCGTTTTTTTTTGCTTAATAATCACAGGATTAAATATTTACTTACATTCGCGATGCGAATTAATGTTATTTATATTTCCCTGGGAATTCTCTGGCTGGTCAATCTCGGAACATAATAAATCCTTTCTTTTATCATGTGAGCGCTCTCATATGGTGGTTTATATCAATATTTGTTGATTTATAAACATAAAATTCCACAGTTGATTTTTGTTACAAATACTCATGAATTATGTGCTCTCTGTCATAATATCGGAATGAACTCTTACAAAGTCGTTGATAATTCGCGTCGCGAAAAATAGTCTTATGGGGAGCAGTAAATGCGGGAAAATATTTATAACCGCTTTAGCCGTTAGGCATTTTTACTTTTTTCGCTATCTGACGTCTTTTAACGTCCGGCGATTATTTATACGTCAAAGAGGAATTTTATATGCGTACGTTTAGTGGCAAACGTAGTGCGCTGGCCCTTGCTATTGCAGGCGTCACGGCTCTTTCTGGACTGGTTGTTATCCCTCAGGCAAGTGCAGCAGGTTTTTTTGATGATTCAACACTGACCGGTGGTGTTTATTACTGGCAGCGTGAACGTGACCGTAAAGATGTTACGACAGATAAATATGAAACTAACCTTTCTCACGCTACCTGGAACGCCAATCTGGACTTCCAGTCCGGTTATGCTGCTGACATGTTTGGTCTGGATATCGCCGCCTTTACTGCTATCGAAATGGCAGAAAATGGCGACAGCGGCCACCCGAACGAAATCGCATTTTCCTCTTCAAACAAAGCTTACGATGAAGATTATTCCGGCGATAAGAGCGGTATAAGCCTTTATAAAGCCGCAGCTAAATTCAAATACGGCCCGGTTTGGGCCCGTGCGGGTTACATCCAGCCAACAGGGCAATCTTTATTAGCACCACACTGGAGTTTCATGCCTGGTACTTACCAGGGCGCTGAAGCCGGGGCAAACTTTGATTATGCCGATGCCGGTGCTCTGAGCTTCTCCTACATGTGGACCAATGAGTATAAAGCTCCGTGGCACCTGGAGATGGACAAGTTCTATCAGAACGATAAGAACACCAAAGTTGAGTATCTGCACTCGCTGGGCGCGAAGTATGACTTCAAAAATGATCTGATTCTTGAAGCGGCATTCGGTCAGGCAGAAGGGTATATCGACCAATACTTCACTAAAGCAAGCTACAAATTTGATGTAGCTGGCAGCCCATTGTCTACCAGCTACCAGTTCTACGGTTCGCGTGACAAAGTCTCTGATGGCAGCGTTAACGATCTGTATGACGGCACCGCATGGTTGCAGGCTCTGACATTCGGCTACAAAGTGGGCCAGGTTGACCTGCGCCTCGAAGGTACCATGGTCAAGGCTGATGGCCAGCAGGGCTACTTCCTGCAACGTATGACCCCAACTTACGCATCGTCAAACGGTCGTCTGGATATCTGGTGGGATAACCGTTCTGACTTCAACGCCAATGGTGAAAAAGCCATCTTCGCGGGTGCCATGTATGACCTGAGCAATTGGGATCTGGCTGGTTGGGCTGTAGGTGCTTCGTATGTTTACGCATGGGATGCAAAACCAAGCTCTAAACCAACCACTGACGGTTACTACGATGCTGACAATCGCCTGAAAGAATCGGCGTACAGCCTTGATGCGTTGTACACCATTCAGGATGGGCGCGCGAAAGGCACTCTGTTCAAACTGCACTTCACTCAATACGACAACCACTCCGACATCCCAAGCTGGGGCGGTGGTTACGGCAACATCTTCCAGGATGAGCGTGACGTGAAATTCATCGTCATCGCACCGTTCACCATCTTCTGATTCGATACCGGGCGTGAAAGCGCCCGGTTTTATAAAGGATATCGAGCATGAAAAAAATCATTTTGGTTACGGTCATGGCTTTAGGTTTGAGCGCCTGCGCACAACCCTCTAAAACGGCACCGGAAGATACAAAACTGAAACAAGCCTATAGCGCCTGTATCAATACCGCAGAAGGGAATCCTGATAAAATTCAGGCCTGTCAGAGCGTGTTAAACGTGCTGGGTCAGGAAAAGGAACACCAGGAATTTGCGAAGAAAGAAACGGTGCGCACCCTGGATTATCAAAACTGTATTCAGGCCACTCGTACTGGTAACGACCAGGCGGTAAAAGCCAAGTGCGATAAAATCTGGCAAGAGATTCGTGCGAACAACAAGTAATCTGTGAATTCCTGCAATAAAAAAACCGGTGAGCTTCCTCACCGGTTTTTTTATACCTGACATCTGGTTCAGAATGTCAGATATGCGGATTACTTTTCGCTGATTTCGTGTGCATTCTCGTCGGTACGGCAATCACCTTCAGCGCAGTGACCGTAAAGGTACAGGCTGTGGTTGGTCAGACGGATGCCATGGCGTGATGCGATTTCACGCTGACGAGATTCAATTGAATCATCACTGAACTCAATAACTTTGCCGCAGTCCAGGCAAATCAGGTGGTCGTGGTGATGTTGTTGAGTTAACTCGAATACGGATTTGCCGCCTTCGAAGTTGTGACGAGTGACAATGCCTGCATCATCAAACTGGTTTAGTACACGATAAACTGTGGCGAGACCAATTTCTTCGCCCATATCAATCAGACGTTTGTATAAGTCTTCCGCACTGACATGATGGTTCACCGGACCCTGTAGCACTTCAAGGATTTTTAATCGCGGAAGCGTGACTTTCAGGCCGGCCTTCTTCAATGCGGTATTATTGTCAGTCATGCGGAAATTGTCCTGTTGCTTAACGGATCGCTCGGACTCAGGGTGAGCGTTAAGATGAATGCGTCTCATTATAGAACTGCAGATTCTAAATGGAAACCGCAAGTATTATTCATAATCAAGCTAAAAAATGGCGGCTGAGTCGCGATTTAATTGCCTTGTTAGCTATTTAGCCAGGGGGTCATTGTACAGGGACAAACCGAAAAGTTAAAAATTTGTAGCGATTATTTTAATCGGAATAATCTATCAATGTGACGCAACCCGTTTAAAAGCTGCGTCACATCCAGAATCAGGCGTTGATGATATCTGCCAGGTTCAGCTCGTCAGAAACTTGTTTGACCCATTTCTGAACGCGTTCAGCAGTCAGTTCTGGTTGACGATCTTCATCGATAGCCAGACCGACAAAGTGATCGTCGTCTGCAAGGCCTTTAGAGGCTTCGAAATGGTAACCCGCAGTCGGCCAGTGGCCCACAATTGCAGCACCGCGTGGCTCAATGATGTCACGGATAGTGCCCAATGCGTCACAGAAGTATTCTGCATAGTCTTCCTGGTCACCACAGCCGAACAGGGCGACCAGTTTGCCATTGAAATCAACTTCTTCCAGAGTCGGGAAGAAGTCATCCCAGTCGCATTGCGCTTCACCGTAATACCACGTTGGAATGCCGAGAAGCAGAATGTCGAAGCCTTCCAGGTCTTCTTTGCTGCTCTTAGCAATGTCATGCACCTCAGCAACGTCTTTACCGAGCTGTTTTTGAATCATCTTCGCGATATTTTCGGTGTTACCAGTGTCGCTGCCGAAAAAAATGCCTACGATTGCCATGAGTAAAATAACCTCTTGATACTTAATGGTATGGTGGCTGCTAATTGGCCACAGATAGGGCAATCATAGCAGAACACATTGCGGTGCGGAAACTGCTATCAGCCTGTTGTGCACAGACTGCAACATCGTATTCCGGGCATATAGCCTTTCAACTAACTGAGATGCTGCTTCAGTTGCGCGAGCAGAATCTCTTCAATCAACTCACTACGACTGATATTGCGCGCTTCAGCCAGATGATTTAGTGCATCTACTGCATCGTTATTGAGCTTCAGTTCCACTCGCTTCAGGCCGCGTACTTTATCGCGCTTGAGCTGGTTGCGTTTGTTGATACGCAGTTGCTCATCACGCGTCAGCGGATTAGTTTTTGGCCGCCCGGGGCGACGCTCGTCCGCGAACAGATCTAATGTAGTACGGTCCGTTTGTTCTTTTGCCATGATTAGACTACTGACAGGGAATTCAGGTGGCACGGAGCGGGGTGCTCTGGCGCATTTTAGCGCGCAATCATACATCAGCATGGCTTGCGCGCCAACGCGTTAGCTGCATCTAACAGCTAGTCGGTTTGTTTTTAATCAGTTTGCTGTACTTGCGTCGATAAAACGGTGGATTGCGCGCAAAACAGCATCAGGTTTTTCGGCGTGAACCCAGTGTCCGGCACCGGCAACCACATGAGCGCGCGCCTGAGGGAATTGCGCAAGCAGCGTTTCGCGGTGTGATTCGTCAACATAAGGCGATGCACCACCACGGATAAACAGTGCCGGTTCATTCCAGGTTGGGATAGCTTGCCAGCCGACAATATTCTCGTACTGTTCCCACAATACCGGAACATTAAACTTCCACTCGCCGTCAGCAAATGACTTCAGCAAGAATTGAATCACACCTTCTTCGTTCAGATGCTCACGCATCACCATAGCGGCTTGTTGACGTGTTTTCGCTCCACTACTACTGACTGCATTAATAGCCGCGAAAATTTCATCGTGACGGCGTACCTGATAATCCACCGGTGCAATGTCAATCAGCACCAGTTTATCAATGCGCTCAGCTGCAATAGCTGTCAGAGCCATCGCAACTTTACCGCCCATGGAATGGCCGATAATGATTGCTTTTTCAAAGCCATATTCTTCGAGCGTTTCAACCACATCCTGCGCCATCGCGGCATAGTTCATTTCAGAGCTACGGGGCGATAAACCATGGTTGCGCAGATCGATTTGCAGCAACGTATGATTTTGCCCGAGGTCGCGGGCCAACACGCCCAGGTTATCAAGGCTACCAAAAAGGCCGTGGATTAGGACGATGGGGGAATTACTAGTCGATTGTTGCGCAGTTTGCAGGCGAGCATTCAATTTCATGGCAAAGTTCTTTTTTTTTACTTCGTGAGGTTAGGGTATCATAACGGCATCCTGCCGCAGTGCCGCAAATTTCCAGTTTAGTCTGACTTTGTGGTGTGACATAAGTTTGGCGCTACCCGAGGTTGGGATTTGTGCGAATATGTACATATAATCCCAACAACTTGAATTCAGAAAAGATACCGCACCGGATTAAGATGAAAACAATTGAAGTTGATGACGAGCTCTATCGCTATATTGCCAGCCACACGCAGCACATTGGTGAAAGCGCGTCCGATATTTTACGGCGCATGTTGAAATTTACCGCCGGTCAATCTCCTGCTACACCAGTAACTACCGGCCAGACGGCAGCAGCTGCTGCTCCGGAAGCCAAACCCGTAAACAAAGCTCGCGATCGCGTACGTGCGGTTCGTGAATTACTGTTGTCAGATGAATATGCCGAGCAAAAGAAAGCCGTCAATCGTTTCATGATGGTGCTTTCTACTCTGTATACCCTCGACGCACATGCTTTTGGTGAAGCGACCGAGTCGCTGCATGGCCGGACGCGCGTCTATTTTGCAGGTAACGAGCAAACGCTGCTGCAAAATGGCAACCAGACCAAACCAAAGCATGTTCCGGGCACGCCATACTGGGTTATCACTAACACCAATACGGGTCGTAAATGCAGCATGATTGAACACATCATGCAATCAATGCAGTTCCCTGCGGAATTGATTGAAAAGGTTTGCGGCACAATCTAACACCTCGCGTCAGAAGGAAAGGCCAATGGCTAACCACCCTCGTGCAGGACAACCGGCACAACAGAGCGATTTGATTAACGTAGCCCAACTGACGGCCCAGTATTACGTGCTGAAGCCTGAAGTGGGGAATAGCGAACACGCGGTGAAATTCGGTACCTCCGGCCATCGTGGTAGTGCGGCACGTCATAGTTTCAACGAACCTCACATTCTGGCGATTGCTCAGGCGATTGCTGAAGATCGTGCAAAAAATGGCATTACCGGGCCGTGCTACGTGGGTAAAGATACCCACGCGCTATCTGAACCTGCGTTTATTTCCGTGCTGGAAGTGCTGGCTGCAAACGGTGTGGATGTCATTGTGCAGCAGGCAAACGGCTACACGCCAACGCCTGCCATTTCACATGCCATTCTGACGCATAACAAAAACGCTGGTGCGCAGGCTGACGGCATCGTCATTACGCCTTCGCACAACCCACCGGAAGACGGTGGTATCAAATACAATCCGCCTAATGGTGGCCCGGCTGATACCAACGTCACCAAGGTGGTTGAAGATCGTGCCAACGCGCTTTTGGCGGCGGATCTGAAAGATGTAAAACGCATCTCTCTGGAGAGAGCCTGGGCAAGCGGTCACGTACAAGAACAAGATCTGGTGCAGCCGTTTATCGAAGGGCTGGTGGATATCGTTGATATGGCCGCCATCCAGAAATCGGGTCTGAAACTGGGCGTTGATCCGCTCGGTGGATCCGGTATCGAATACTGGCAGCGCATCGCCAAACACTACAACCTGGATCTGACGATTGTTAACGATCACGTCGATCAAACCTTCCGCTTTATGCACCTCGATAAAGACGGCGCTATCCGTATGGATTGCTCGTCCGAGTGTGCGATGGAAGGTTTGCTGGCGTTGCGTGACAAATTCGATCTGGCCTTCGCCAATGACCCGGATTACGACCGCCACGGTATCGTCACGCCAGCAGGGCTGATGAACCCAAACCATTATCTGGCGGTTGCGATTAACTACCTGTTCCAGCATCGCCCGCAGTGGGGTAAAGATGTGGCCGTCGGTAAAACTCTGGTGTCATCCGCGATGATTGACCGCGTGGTTAACGACCTGGGCCGTAAACTGGTTGAAGTGCCAGTGGGTTTCAAATGGTTTGTTGATGGCCTGTTCGACGGCAGCTTTGGTTTTGGTGGCGAAGAGAGTGCCGGGGCATCGTTCCTGCGCTTTGATGGCACACCGTGGTCTACCGACAAAGACGGCATCATCATGTGTCTGCTGGCGGCAGAAATAACCGCCGTCACCGGTAAGAACCCGCAACAGCATTATGACGAACTGGCTGCCCGTTTCGGCGCGCCAAGCTACAACCGTCTGCAAGCCTCCGCGACAACTGCGCAGAAAGCGGCATTATCCAAACTTTCTCCGGAAATGGTCAGCGCCAGCACCCTGGCAGGTGACCCGATCACCGCACGTTTAACGGCGGCCCCTGGCAACGGCGCTTCTATCGGCGGCCTGAAAGTGATGACCGACAACGGCTGGTTTGCGGCACGCCCTTCGGGTACTGAAGATGCGTACAAAATTTACTGTGAAAGTTTCTTAGGTGCAGAACACCGTCTGCAAATTGAGAAAGAAGCGGTAGAGATTGTCAGCGAAGTGCTGAAAAACGCGAAGTAAGATGTTGAATTGGAAAAGGCGCCGCAAGGCGCCTTTTTTGTCTGCCGGAACTACAGCATAAACCGATAGCCAATCCCGGTTTCGGTCAGCAAATGCGCCGGACGCGCGGGATCGCTTTCCAGCTTCTGGCGCAAATGTCCCATATAAATCCGCAAATAATGGCTATGCTCCACGGCATTCGGCCCCCAAACCTGATTGAGCAACTGGCGCTGAGTCAGCACCTTACCGTGGTTATTGAGCAGCGTGGCGAGCAAACGAAACTCAATCGGTGTGAGATGGATTTCAGCGCCATCCCGCGTAATACGGCGGGTAGCAAGGTCCACACTAATGCCTGAAAACTGATAAACCGGATCGGGCTGTGCCACACTGGCATGGCGGCGCAATACTACTCGCAAACGTGCTTGCAGCTCGCCAATACCAAACGGTTTGCTGAGATAATCATCCGCGCCCGCGTCTAGCGCATCTATTTTCACTTGTTCATCGCTGCGAGCAGACAGCACTACAATCGGCGTCTGGCTCCACTGGCGGAAATCGCGGATAAAATCCAGACCGTCGCCATCGGGTAAACCGAGATCAAGAATCACTAAATCAGGCTTGCGCGTGGCGGCTTCCAGCAAACCACGCTGCAATGTTTCGGCTTCATGAACGCGTAGCGATTCTGCTTCCAGCGCGGTGCGCAGAAAACGGCGGATCTCTTTTTCGTCTTCAATAATCAGAACTGATATCACAAAGCCTCGTTCATCTCAGCCAGTTCAGGCGGTGGGGGAAGCGGTAAAATAACATGAAAACTCGCCCCTCCCTCCGGGCGATTTTCGGCATAAATTTTTCCATCGTGCACTTCAACAATCGCCTGGCAAATCGCTAGCCCTAAACCGACACCGGGGATGGCGGACTCTTTGTTACCACGGGAAAACTTATCAAAGATTAGCTGTTCTTTGCCAGCAGGGATACCTGGACCGCTGTCCCAGACCTCAAGATCCAGTTGGGAAGCCTCGGCCTGAGCGCGAATACCTATATTGGCGTGGTACCCGGCGTACTTCACCGCGTTCTCCAGCAGATTTATCAGCACGCGTTCAAACAGCGGGCCATCAACATGGATAAGCATTAACGGGTCAGGTAACGAAAGCAGAATATGCCGACCGCCTAAACTCAGTTCCAGCATCTTCAACGCGCTACCGACCACTTCCTCAAGCGTTAACCACTCTTTGCGCAGATTAAATCCGCCAGACTGAATGCGCGCCATATCCAATAAATTGTTCACCAGACGCGTGGTATTCAGCACATGCTGGCGAATGTCGTTGGCTTGCGGGGCGTGTTTCGAGCCTTCAGAGGCCAAATCCAGCGTCAGTATTTCTGCCTGGCCGAACAGCACCGTCAACGGAGTACGCAAATCGTGAGACAACGCAGCCAGCAACGAATTACGCACTTGCTCGCGTTCGCTGGAAATCCTGGCTTGCTCTTCACTGGCGGTCAGCAATAAGCGATCCAGTGCCGTGGCCGCCAGTAACGTGAACGTTTCCAGCAGGCGTTGTTGTTCCGGGATCATCAACTGACGCAAATTACTCGGCTCGACAATCAATAACCCGAGGGTTCTTTCCGACGTTTTCAGCGGCAAAATTTGATACGGCACACCCGGTAACGTATCGGTACCAGCGCCGGCAGGCTGGCCTTTATCAAAACTCCAGCGAGCGATGGCTTCATCCCAGTTGTGCGGTTCACCCTTTGCATTGGCTCGTTCCAGCACACCATTTTCATTGGGGAGTAATAACTGGGCGCGGGCATGAAAACTGTTATTGATAAACAGTTCGCTGGTGGCGGCAATATCCTGTGGCGTGCGCTCGGCGGCGAGGGCCTTCGACATCTCATACAGGTAGCGTGTGCGTTGTTCGCGATAACGGGCAATCCGCGCCTGATAGCGCACCCCAGCGGTGAGATTGCCGATAACCAGACCAACGGTGAGCATCACCGCGAAGGTTAACAAGTATTGAATATCGGAAACTGCCAGCGTGCCGTGCGGCGCAATAAAGAATAAATCGAAACTCAGTACACTTATCACTGTCGCCAGCACTGAAGGCCAGCGCCCGTAAAACAGCGCCACAACGACCACGCCTAGCAGATACAGCATCACCAGGTTGGCGGCATCAAAACCCATCAACCATTGATTGGCGATAAAGGTAGTGATGGCGCAAAGCCCAACTGCCACGCCACAGCCTCGCAACTGCATACGCCATTTTTCGCTAAAGTTGCGCATATCTTGCGTGGTAGGAGAGGCGACAAAAGGTTTGTTATCCAGCGCGACAATCACTAAATCGAGGTCGGGTGCGCGTCGAGCGAGTTTATCGGCGAAAGATTCACGGCTCCACCAACGGCGGGTCTTGCGTCGGCCAATAATTATTTTCCCGAGATTATGCTCCCGGGCGTAACGCAAAATAGCTTTGTCTTCGGCGGGATCGGCAAGCGTGGTGGTGGTTTCCGCACCCAGTTCTTGCGCTAAGCGTAATGAAGCCAAAATAGCGCGTCGTTGATGTTCAGGTAAACGGTGAAGCTGTGGCGTCTCGACATAAACCGCATGCCAAATGCTGCCTAATTTCGCCGCCAGTCTTGCCGCGGTGCGCACCAGTTTTTCATTACCGGAACTGTGCCCGATACACAGCAAAATCGCATCGCGCGTGTGCCAGACTTTTTCTTCGCCTTGATTATCCCGCCAGGCGCGCATTTGGTCGTCAACGCGATCGGCGGTGCGGCGTAACGCCAGTTCGCGCAGGGCAATCAAATTCCCCTTACGGAAAAAGTGTTCGATGGCGCGTTCAGCCTGGCCGGAGATGTATACCTTGCCTTCATGCAGACGCTGGCGTAAATCGTCAGGCGGTAAATCGACCAGCACGATTTCATCGGCGGCATCAAAGATAGGGTCGGGTACCGTTTCGCGCACCTGGATTCCGGTCACTCCGCCGACGATGTCGTTCAGGCTTTCTAAATGCTGCACGTTGACGGTAGTAAAAACGTCGATCCCGGCGTCCAGTAACTCTTCTACGTCTTGCCAGCGTTTAGGGTGGCGCGAGCCGGGCGCGTTGCTGTGAGCCAGTTCGTCCATCAGAATCAACGCAGGATTACGGGCGAGTGCGGCGTCAAGGTCAAACTCCTGAACCCATCGCCCACGGTGGTGTATCCGTTTTGCTGGCAGGATATCGAGCCTGTCGAGCAAGGCGGCGGTCTCTTTACGACCGTGGGTTTCCACCACGCCAATCAGAATATCCAGTCCTTGCCCCCGCAGCCGCTGCGCTTCCTGAAGCATGGCGTAGGTTTTCCCCACGCCCGCACAAGCACCGAAGAATATTTTCAGCTTACCGCGAGGTTTGCGATTGACCTGCTCCAGTAACTTATCTGGATTAGGGCGCAGCGGTTCCTGCGTCATAACAGCTCCTTATTTTTTGGTGGATGACGCTGCGCTTATCCACCCTACAACGGCCGTAATTCGTAGGTCGGATAAGCGCCAGCGTCATCCGACAGTTTTATCTTATGGAGTTTGAAGGGCATCCAGTGCCACGTTAACCAACAACACATTCACCACCGGTTTACCGATAAAACCGACCAATGGCTGCGTGGTGTTCTCGGCAATCAAACGCTCAACTTGTTCAACCGGCAAATTGCGCGCTTTGGCGATACGCGGGATCTGCCAGGCCGCCGCCTGCGGCGAAATCTGCCCGTCCAGACCACTCGCTGAAGCCGTCACCAATTCAACCGGAACCGCTGGGTTTGCCTGCGGATTTGCCGCACGTAACGCTGCCACACGCTCGGTAACTTGCTTATCTAGCTCAGGATTACTGCCTGCCAGATTACTGCCACCAGAGGCCATTGGATTATATGGCGTTTCTGCCGTAGCAGAAGGGCGGCCTTGTAAATACTTCGCCTGGGTAAAGTTTTGCCCAATCAGGCTTGAGCCTCGCACCACTTGAGTATCAATAATCAACGACCCGTTGGCTTGCGTCGGGAACCACCATTGAGCGAGCAGCGTGGTCAGTAACGGGTAAAGTCCACCGGTAACCAGGGTCAATAAAATCAGTAATAGTATAGCGGGACGTAAGGTAGTCATTTGTTTTTCCTCTTAAACCAGGCCACAAACGGTCAGCAGCACATCGATAATCTTGATGCCAATAAACGGCACAATTAAACCGCCCAGACCGTAAATCCACAGATTGCGACGCAACATGGCTGCGGCACTCAGCGGTTTGTAGCTCACCCCGCGCAAGGCCAGTGGAATCAGGAAGATGATGATCAATGCGTTAAAAATCACCGCGCTCAAAATCGCCGAAGCCGGGGAGTGCAGGTGCATCACGTTCAGCGCGTTGAGCTGCGGATAAGTGGCGGCAAACGCCGCAGGAATAATCGCGAAGTATTTCGCCACGTCGTTGGCAATACTGAAGGTGGTCAGCGAACCACGGGTCATCAGCATCTGTTTACCGATGTGTACCACTTCAATCAATTTGGTGGGGTTGGAGTCTAAATCCACCATGTTGCCCGCTTCTTTTGCTGCCTGGGTACCCGAGTTCATGGCCACCGCCACATCCGCTTGCGCCAGCGCGGGCGCATCGTTGGTGCCATCACCGGTCATTGCTACTAAACGGCCTTCAGCCTGATACTGGCGAATCAACGCCAGTTTGGCTTCCGGTGTCGCTTCGGAAAGAAAATCATCAACCCCTGCTTCGGCGGCAATGGCGGCGGCGGTCAGACGGTTATCACCGGTAATCATCACGGTTTTGATGCCCATCTGGCGTAACTGCGCAAAACGCTCTTTAATGCCGCCTTTGACGATGTCTTTCAGCGCAATCACACCGAGCACGTTCGCACCTTCCGCCACCACCAGCGGTGTACCGCCGGTGCGGGCAACGCCTTCCACCAGCGTATCCACCTGCGGCGGGAAGTGGCCGCCGTTGGCTTCAACGTGGCGACGAATGGCG
The DNA here is from genome assembly GCF_022134725.1 of Buttiauxella sp. S19-1. Classification (NCBI taxonomy): domain Bacteria; kingdom Pseudomonadati; phylum Pseudomonadota; class Gammaproteobacteria; order Enterobacterales; family Enterobacteriaceae; genus Buttiauxella; species Buttiauxella sp. S19-1. The sequence goes on along the minus strand of NZ_JAHWLU010000032.1, from coordinate 3,615 downwards.
TCCACCGAACCTTTGCGAATCATGCGATCCTGAATGTTGATCCCACTCATGCGGGTTTGTGCGGTAAACGGCACAAAGGTGGCATGCAGGTTTTGCACATCGCGTTCGCGCAGGTTAAAGCGCTGTTTTGCCAGCACCACAATACTGCGGCCTTCAGGTGTTTCGTCAGCCAGTGACGAAAGCTGCGCGGCATCTGCCAGCGTTTTTTCATCTATGCCTGGTGCAGGCAGGAAATCAGAAGCCTGGCGGTTACCCAGCGTGATGGTGCCGGTTTTATCCAGCAGCAGCACGTCAACATCGCCCGCTGCTTCAACAGCACGCCCGCTGGTGGCAATCACATTCGCACCTAACATGCGGCTCATTCCGGCAACACCAATCGCCGACAGCAGCCCGCCGATGGTGGTTGGTATCAAACACACCAGCAGGGCAATCAGCACGGTAACGCTAACCGCAACACCACCATATTGCGAGAACGGCCACAACGTGGCAGTTGCCAGTAAAAAGACGATTGTCAGCGCCACCAGTAAAATCGTCAGTGCAATTTCGTTTGGCGTTTTACGGCGTTGCGCGCTTTCGACCATCGCAATCATGCGGTCGAGGAAGGTTTCGCCTGGGTTCACGCTGCACTGAATCACCAGCCAGTCGGAAAGAATGCGCGTGCCACCGGTGACCGAAGCGAAGTCGCCGCCAGACTCACGAATAACCGGCGCGGATTCACCGGTAATCGCGCTTTCATCCACCGATGCACCACCTTCTAACACCTCGCCATCGCAAGGAATAATATCGCCCGCTTCAACCAGCACGATGTCGCCTTTGCGTAAGTCGGCGGCAGGGACGTTGTCCATCGGTGCGTCATGTTGCGGCGCACGCAATTTACGCGCCCAACTGGTTTTCTTCACCCCTTTCAGGCTGTTGGCTTGCGCTTTACTGCGGCCTTCTGCCAGCGCTTCGGCAAAGTTGGCAAACAGCACGGTAAACCACAACCAGACACTGATGGCGGCAGTAAACGACGCTTCGCCCTGAACTTTCCCGGCGAACATGGCAATCGCCAGAACGGTGGTCATCACGCTGCCGACCCAAACGATAAACATCACCGGGTTACGCCACTGCACCTGTGGCGTGAGTTTTTTAAAGGAATCAATTAACGCCTGACGAATCAGCGATGGTTCAAATAGCGCCTGTTGCTTGCGACTCATGGATGCCTCTTAATCACAAATTCACAAAGGAAAGGTGTTCCGCAACCGGGCCTAATGCGAGGGCGGGAATAAAGGTTAATGCGCCGACTAACAACACAGTGCCAATCAGCAACCCGATAAACAGCGGGCCGTGAGTCGGTAGGGTGCCGATACCTGCGGATTGCGATTTTTTGGTGACCAGCGAACCGGCAATCGCCATCACCGGCACAATCACCGCGAAGCGACCGAACCACATGCACACCGCCAGAAGAACGTTCCAGAATGGGGTGTTAGCACTCAAACCGGCAAACGCGCTGCCGTTGTTATTGGCTGCGGACGAAACCGCGTACAGCACTTCGCTAAAACCGTGAATGCCTGGGTTGAACATGCCGGCGCGGCCTGCGTCGGTCATCATCGCCAGCGCGGTACCTAACAGCACCAGCGTCGGTGTCACCAGAATCGCCATCGCGGTCATTTTCATCTCTGCGAGGTCGATCTTTTTACCGAGATATTCCGGCGTGCGGCCAATCATCAACCCGGCGATAAACACCGTCAGCAACACGAACAACAACATGCCGTACAGCCCAGAGCCGACGCCGCCGAACACCACTTCACCAATCTGCATCAGCCACATTGGGATCATGCCGCCTAACGCCGTGAAGGAGTCGTGCATGGCGTTGACCGCCCCGCAAGATGCGGCAGTGGTAATCACCGAAAACAGGCTACTGGCCAGAATGCCAAAGCGGCTCTCTTTGCCTTCCATATTGAAATTACTGTCAGCGCCGAGCTGCATGAAATGCGGGTTACCGTTGGTTTCGGCCCACATAACCACCACAACGCAGATAACAAAAATTACCGCCATTGCCCATAAAATGGCGCGTCCCTGACGACGGTCACCTACCGCTTCACCAAACGCAAAACAGAGTGCCGCCGGGATCAAGAAGATCGCCAGCATCTGTACAAAGTTGGTCAGCGCCGTGGGGTTCTCGAACGGGTGTGAGGAATTAGCATTAAAGAAACCACCGCCATTGGTGCCAAGCATCTTGATCGCTTCTTGCGAGGCCACCGGGCCCATAGGCAAGACATGCTGCACACCTTCAAGTGAGGTAAATGGCTGATACGCGGCAACGTTCTGCAAGGTTCCCTGGCCAACAAAGAACAGCGCAATCAACAGTGAAATCGGCAGCAAGATATACAGCGTGATGCGGGTTAAATCGGCCCACGCGTTGCCTAATGTGCTGGCGCTCTGGCGTGAAAAAGCGCGGATCAGCGCAAACACTACGGCAATCCCCGTTGCGGCTGACAAAAAGTTTTGCACCGTCAGGCCGACCATCTGGCTGAAATAGCTCAGCGTGGTTTCACCGCTGTAAGACTGCCAGTTGGTATTGGAAACAAAACTCACTGCCGTATTCAGCGCCAGATGCCAGGAAAGGCCCGGTAACTGCTGCGGGTTGAGCGGCAGGTTGCCTTGTGTCATCAGAATGACAAAAAGCGCCAGCAAACCTAACGCGTTAAACGCCAGAATTGCGCCCAGGTAATGCTTCCAGCTCATTTCGCGGGTGGCATCACTGCCGAGAAGTTTCCAGAACAGCGAATCCACTTTCCCGACAACGGGCAACGGTTCGCCTTCAATTAAGCGAGCCAAAACACTACCTAACGGTTTGGCTAACGCGAAAAGCACCAGCAGGAAACTGGCAATTAATAAAAATCCGGACGCGGCCATCAGAATGCCTCCGCATTAATCAGCGCATAAATCAGATATCCCAACAGCAAAAACACCAGCACCACACCTGCGATTACGCCTGCACTCACAATCCACCTCCAGTCCTATAAGGAATTGGAGTGATTTTGAAACTCTGGGTGCAAAGATGTCGTAAAAGTCTGGGGGTGGGGTGTAAAAAAAGTATAAAAATGACAAAAGCCATTAATTAACTAATGGTTAGTATTTATTTAACTATTTTGTAACTTAATTACGCCGATGAATGTAAATTAATGGCAAAAAGTGTCATTGAGTGGTCGGATGAGTAGTAAACTTTCAAACAATGCGATACTATTTTCGCCAGATAACAAGTTCCAATTTCCCGGCGTTAGATGCCGGTCACAAAAAAGGGAGAAGCCTATGACTCTATATAAAGACTATCCAATGCATCAGGTCATCCTGCGTCGCACATTTGTTGTTGTAGCAGGCGTCCTGGCTCTGCCGGTCATGTTGTTCTGGAAAGATCGTTCCCGTTTCTACAGCTACCTGCATCGCGTCTGGTCTAAAACCAGTGAAAAACCGGTTTGGATGGCGCAGGCTGAAGCGGCTGCCGCTGATTTTTACTGAGATAAAACTGCTTATAGTTAAAAAAAGCACCGCACGATTAAATCGGCGGTGCTTTTTTTTGGGCTGGATGGTTTTTATATTTATTGAACAGTGTTTGTCATTTTTTTTATAGAG